>JAAOIF010000164.1 GCA_015163925.1 Candidatus Thioglobus sp. | reverse complement strand
AAAGTTGAAAGTGGAAATCATACCCTATTTTTTATTCCGTTTGCCTTGAATTTATTTCTACACAGGCAAGGCCTGTGTCACACGACTGGATGAGATTCTTAAATCTTGTTCAGAATGACAGTGGCGGCCCCTCTGCCGAATAACAAGGTTAAACCTTGGATAAGAAATTTGCTTTGCGTTTTTTGTTTTCAGTCTTAGAAAACCACTTAAAATACGCGATTATGCCGCAAAATAAATATAAAATATTACAAAATACTTTTGGTTTTGACGAGTTTCGGCCGCTGCAGGAGGAGGTAGTTGATAAGATTTTGGCAGGGCAAGATGTATTGCTAATTTTGCCGACCGGAGGCGGAAAGTCTTTGTGTTATCAGCTGCCGGCGTTGCTGATGGATGGAGTGGTGGTGGTAATTTCGCCTTTGTTAGCGCTGATGCAAGACCAAATTTATGGCTTGCACGCTAAGGGAATTGAAGCGGCTATGATGTCATCAATGCAAGATTTGGCGCAGATAAATCAGACGCAAAAAGACTTGCAAAATAGGGCATTAAAATTAGTTTTTGTCGCCCCTGAGCGTTTGCAAAATCAGCAATTTTTGCAATTTCTAAGCACAGTTAATATCGCTTTTTTTGCCATTGATGAGGCTCATTGCGTGAGTGAATGGGGGCATGAATTTCGCGCAGATTATCGCCAATTAGGTTTATTAAAATCACATTTTCCAACAGTTGGAATCGCTGCTTTTACTGCCACAGCTACCGTTCAGGTGGAAAAAGATATTGTTAATCAGTTACAATTTCAGCACAGAGAAAATATTATTCGCGGCAAAATTTACCGTGATAATTTATTTATTAGCGTGAAATCTCGGCGCACAAATGGTCAGACGCAACTGTTAGATTTTCTGCAAAATCATCAAAATGAGCAAGGAATTATTTATACATTATCGCGGAAAAATACCGAATCACTCAGCCAGTTTTTAAATCAACAAGGGCTAAAATCATGCGCCTATCACGCCGGATTATCCACTCAAAAACGCCAGCAAATATTCCATCAATTTGTGAATGATGAAATTGATATTATGGTGGCAACTATTGCTTTTGGAATGGGAATTGATAAAAGTAATATTCGTTTTGTCGTGCATATGTCGATGCCGAAAACGCTGGAGGCTTACTATCAGGAAATGGGTCGGGCAGGTCGGGACGGGCTTCCGAGCGAGGTTTTGCTGTTATATTCCACCGCTGATTTAGGAATGTTAAGGCATTTTATTGAAGAAATTGAAAATCAGGATTATCGCAATTTGGCTTATCAAAAATTAGATTTAATCAAAAAATATGCCTTCAGCGAAAATTGCCGGCATCAGGCTTTGAGCAAATATTTTGACGATGATATGCAAAAATGCAAAAATCAATGCGATAATTGCCTTAATCCTGATGCCGAGCGCCGCGATATTAGTCAGCAAGCAAAAATGTTTTTATCAGCCGTTTATCGCACTCGGCAGAATTTTGGACAAGCATATATTATTGATATTTTGCTGGGCTCAAAAAATAAAAAAGTGCTAAATAATGACCATCAAGATTTATCAGTTTATGGAATTGGAAATGATACTAATCGGGCGATGTGGAAGGTTATTGGCGATAGATTATTAGAAATAGATGCTTTAGAAATCGGCGAATTTAGAGCGTTAAAACTCACCGATTTTGCCACAGATATTTTAAAATCCAAGCAAAATGTTGATATTCGTAGTGCTAATTTGCAAGATAATTCCACCTCAAAATATAGTCAAAAATCTAAGTCAAAATCCCATTTAGAATATGAGGTAAATAGTGAAATTTTTGAGCAATTAAAAGAGCTTAGAATGCAAATCGCTCGAGCAGAATCGATGCCGGCATATATTATTTTTGACAATAAAACCTTAAATGAAATGGCGCATTTTTTGCCCGATAGCGCAACAAAATTATTACAAATTAATGGCGTAGGACAGGTAAAATTAGAGAAATATGGCGAGCGTTTTTTAGAATTATTAACCACTTTAAGAGGCTCAGATTTCCAACAACCGGCAAAGACATATATGACTAATTCAACAGAAATTGACCAGCAAAAATTAAGCCAAACTTACGCTGAGACCCTAACTTTAATTGAGCAAAATCAATCAGTTGAAGCCATTTGCGAGCAAAGAAATTTAGCTGTTAGCACAGTTCTCGGACACATAAATAAATTGACCGATGCCCAGCAAATCTCACCCGCTGCCAGAACCAAACTTTTCGCCCCCATGCAGCTCAATGAGTCAATCAATAATTGGATTTTGCAAGGCCTTGATAAATTAGGTTCAATTGAAGACATTAGCAGTTATTTGTCAATTTTCCGCCAGCTTAATTTTAAAAATGCGGAAAAAGATACAGTTGAAAAAGTAGCAAAATAAAAACCGCCAGCCCTCCATCTGCCCTCTGCCTATAACAATATGGCGGCTGGTTTCAATTATTTCAAGTGTTTTTTGATGTTGTCTCGGTGTTGCTGATAGGTTTTGGCGAAGGCGTGGCTGCCGTCTTTTTTGGCGACAAAAAACAAGCTA
>JAAOIF010000163.1 GCA_015163925.1 Candidatus Thioglobus sp. | reverse complement strand
TTGCAAAAGTATTGATAAAAAACAAGCCACATTTTTGCTTGGAACTATGCTCGGCGGCTACAATATTGAGCCGCTGATAACTCTGTTAGACCTTGATGAAACCGCTGATACGGCAGTTAGCGCCTTGTCAAAAACCTTGCTAATTTATGAGGCTTATCAGACTGTTTTGGAGAAATCAGAGAGTAATATTTTTGCAAAACAAGTGATTGAAAATTGGGCAAATGCCAGCTGGTTTGCGGAAAAATCGCCCTTGCCGGCTGAGATTAAATTGACCGTTTTTCGGGTGGATGGCGAAATTAATACTGACGACCTCTCGCCTGCGACTGAGGCTTGGTCTCGCCCGGACATTGCCCTGCACGCCCAATCGATGCTGGAAAAAAAGATTGATAAGCCGTTAGCAATAATTGAAAATCTCAAGCAAAAAGGCCTGCCGCTTGCCTTCGTCGGCGATATTGTTGGGACTGGTTCTTCGCGAAAATCGGCGATTAATTCGCTGCTTTGGCATATTGGAAATGACATAAATTATGTGCCGAATAAGCGCTCTGGCGGGGTGATTTTGGGCGGCAGCATTGCTCCAATTTTTTTCAATACGGCGCAGGATTCTGGCGCTTTGCCGATTGAATGTGAGGTCTCAAAATTGCAAATGGGCGATGAAATTACCCTGCATCCGCACTCGGGAAAAATCACTAATTCTAATGGAAAAGTGCTGGCAAATTTCAAATTAACTCCGACCACTTTGCCCGATGAAGTCCGTGCTGGCGGGCGGATTCCGCTGATTATTGGCAGAGGTCTGACTGATAAAACTCGCCAAGATTTGAACCTGCCGGTGAGTGATATTTTCCTGCGGCCACAAGATATTAGCAAAAATTCCGGCTACACTCTGGCGCAGAAAATTATTGGCCGAGCTTGTGGCGTTAAAGGCATTCGCCCCGGCACTTATTGTGAGCCACGGATGACCACAGTCGGCTCGCAAGACACTACCGGGGCGATGACCCGTGATGAACTCAAAGAGCTTGCCTGCTTGGGCTTTTCGGCTGATTTGGTGATGCAAAGTTTCTGCCACACTGCCGCTTATCCGAAGCCGGTGGATTTGGAACTTCAGCACTCCCTGCCCGATTTTATGCAATCCCGTGGCGGCGTGGCGCTCAAGCCCGGGGACGGCATTATTCATTCATGGCTGAATCGGATGCTGCTGCCCGATAGCGTTGGCACTGGCGCTGATTCTCACACTCGTTTTCCGCTTGGAATTAGCTTCCCCGCCGGCTCTGGTTTGGTGGCTTTTGCGGCTTCAATTGGAGTTTTGCCGCTTGATATGCCGGAGTCGGTTTTGGTGCGATTTAGTGGCAAAATGCAGCCCGGAATTACCTTGCGGGATTTGGTCAATTCTATCCCTTATGCCGCTATCCAGCAAGGATTATTGACGGTTGCCAAGACTAATAAAAAGAACATTTTCTCCGGACGAGTTTTGGAAATACAAGGGCTGGACGAGCTGAAAATTGAGCAAGCTTTTGAGCTCACAGATGCCTCGGCGGAGCGTTCGGCTAACGGCTGCACGATTAAGCTTAATAAGGCTCCGGTGGCTGAATATTTGCAATCTAATATTGCCTTATTAGCGTCAATGATTGAGGCCGGCTATGAGGATAAAAACACTATTGCACGGCGGATTTCGGCGATGCAAAAGTGGCTTGCTGCGCCAGAATTACTTGCCGCGGACGGCGATTGTGAATATGCCGCTGAAATTGAGATAAATTTAGATGAAATTACCGAGCCGATTTTGGCTTGTCCGAATGATCCGGACGATGTGAAATTGCTCTCAGAGGTTGCTGGAACAGAGATTGACGAGGTTTTTATTGGCTCTTGTATGATGAATATTGGGCATTTTCGGGCGGCGGCAAAACTGTTAGATGGCAGCAAAACCGAGGCGGAATTATGGATTGCCCCGCCGACCAGAATGGACGAATCGCAGCTGAAAAAAGAGGGAATTTATAAGGTATTTGAAAATCTCACCCAGCACACTGAAATCCCCGGATGCTCGCTGTGTATGGGCAATCAGGCACGGGTCAAGGAAAATTCCACTGTGGTTTCAACCTCAACTCGCAATTTTCCTAATCGGCTCGGGGACGGCGCTAATGTGTATTTGTCTTCCGCTGAGGTCGCCGCTATCAGTGCAAAACTCGGGCGAATTCCCACCGTCAAAGAATATCAGCAAGCGATGAAATCTGTTAATCCGGCTGCTGCTGAGATTTACCAATATCTGAATTTTGATAAATTACCCCAGTATCAAAAGGCTTTGCAGCATATTTCATTGGAAAATGTGTAAAACAAATAAAAACAAAATAAAAGCAAAATAACAAAAAAGCCACTTAAAAATGGCTTTTTTATTGTTTAAAACAGTATAAATTTATGCTGATTTTTTATTGGCTTGCTCTAAATCAGTCCAAAAACTACCTGTGTAGAATTTGCAATATTTAAACATTTCGTTATCAGAAAGATAGCCTTTTTTACCGTTCCAATCAGCTTTAAAGTATTTTTTGCCCCAGCGATGAATGGTTACTTCTTAGAAA
>JAAOIF010000162.1 GCA_015163925.1 Candidatus Thioglobus sp. | reverse complement strand
AACACTCGGGGCGATTAAATTGGTAATTTTATCGGTATTTTTCGCCATTTTTTTTCTCTCTAAATCAACAAAAAACCCCCTAAAAAGGGGGCTTTATTTCAACAACTATCCCCTTGTCAAAGGGCGTTATGTGGTGCCGCCGTAACTGTGTCAATAAGTTTGGGGTTAGTGCTACTGATTTCAAGTGTAACGCCAGTTGGGTATGGCGTTCTAGCTGGCGTGGTAAGGCTTAAAGGTGTGGAATCGTCACCAACTGTGAACAGACCGGATAAATCTCCAGCATCTTCATCAACATTACCTATGTCCGCTATGGCCGAGATAACCGGCGCTTGGTTTGCATTCTCTAATTCTGCTACTATCTTTGGAATTGTGACGGAGGCAGTTTCAGTAACTCCGGCGGTGGCAGTGGCAGTGAATGAATTTATAATAGTTGAAACAATTGTGGTGATTTTGAGGGTGTCTAAATTTGCAATTTGAGCATTTAAAGCGTTTAAACCTTTGGCACTCATGGCTTCGTCAATAGCGTTATTTGCTGCACCGGCGCGCAAGTCAACCAAAATTGTCGGGCTGGCAGCGATGATGGCTGAGGCCTTGAGTAATATTAGGTTGTAGGGGCGGTTTGGATTTTCAATGTCATCGCCGCGGATTTCAACTAGATTAAGTGCGCCTAAATCAACATCCGCTGGAAAGCCAAATAATGGGGCGACTTCTGCGGTGGCTAACTCTTTGGCGGCGGTAAAGTGCATTCCATTTGCCATGTGGGCTCTGGTGCGTCTGGATTCAATGTCTGTGGCGATGTTGATATTATTGGAAAAAGCGCCACGGACATCTACAACTGCGGTTATTTCGGCGGTTCTGGTGGATTCAATTCCGGTATTTTCGTCTAAATATTTGCCGAAAATTACTAATTCATTAACGCCGCTGAGATTTGCAAAGGTAAATTCGCCACGATTGCCGGTGGTGTTGGTGGTGGCAGTTGGGCTTGCAGATTGTCGGCTGCCGTCTGTTGCTAAAACATAAGCAGTAACCGTTGCGCCGGAGACAAATGGCCCCTTGCTGGCAAAGCCACCGCCTGAGCCGGAGCTGCCGCCTGAGTCGGAGACAGAACTGCCACAGCTGGCAAGGGTTACAGTTAGAATTGCCAGAATTGTTAAAGCAAAAAATCTGTTGAAAATATTCATTTATTGCTAATTTATTTGAAAAAAATAAGTTTGTAAATTATACATAATTTGACAAAATAAATTAGTTCTTAATATTTATTAAATATTATTTAACAAATAAAATTGTCTATAATTTGCACCATATTTGATTAAAAAAAAGTAAAGAAAATTACAGCTTTCGCCAGCAAAAATCTATCAAACGATATTTTTGAAATCACTCAGACGGCATTAAAATGAAGCAATTAAGAGAAATTTTACAACAAAAAAACCTTAAAATTTCGGTGGCAGAATCCTGTACCGGCGGCAATTTATCTGCATTATTAACGGCTGAAAATGGCGCTTCCAACTATTTTGAGCGCGGATTTATCACTTATTCCAACCAAGCAAAAATCGATATGCTTGGCGTGAATCCAGCGACCTTAAAGGCTTTCGGCGCTGTCAGCGAGCAGGTTGCAATGGAAATGGTCGGCGGCGTTATCAAGCACTCAAACAGCAGTGTCGGCGTGGCAATCACCGGCATCGCTGGCCCGACCGGCGGCTCAAAGCACAAACCCATCGGCACTGTGTGTTTTGGTTTTTGTGTTTTGGGTGAATGTTTTACAGTAACAAAACACTTTAACGGCAGTCGCAGAAAGGTTATTCAAAGTAGTATTGAGTTTACTATCAGCAAACTTGTAAAACAACTGTCAAACAATAAGTTATAATATTGTTATCTTAAAATCAACAAGGAGCAAAAAAATGCACACAATATTAGAACTAAAAAAACAACAAGTCGGAGTTAGAATGCCCACTTATTTGATAAATGAAATTGATGAAATCAGCAAAAAATACAAGGTTAATCGCTCTGAAATTTTAATCGAAGGCGCTAAAGAATATGTCTCATCAGTCAAAGAACAAGAGGTTTATGAGCGTTTAGGCGAGGCGTTGCAAGAGGTTAAATTGATGACGGATGGCAAAATTCCAAAAATCAGTGCAAGGAGTTTATTGGATGAAATTTGAAATAAAAAGAACTGTTAAATTTTCTAAATCTTTCAAAAAACTTACTAAAAAATATAGAAAACTTGCCTACGATTATGAAAAGTTGATTGATATTTTAGAGTCTGGAAACCACAACGCTATAAAAATTACCGAAAATATTTACAAAATCCGCCTTAAAAATAGCTCAAATCCTCATGGAAAAAGTGGCGGTTTTCGGGTGATTTATTTTTTGCAAACCGCAGCAAACACCATTTATTTGCTTGATATTTTTAGTAAAACCGAAATTGATAATATCAGCAAAAATAAGTTAGCAGAATTGGCTAAAAAAATAACCACAAAATAAACATGGTTAAAAAAGTCTAAAAATCCATCCTACAAGCGGCTGAGAAAGGGTTACCCGAATTTTACTTATCGCTATTTTTCAGCCACA
>JAAOIF010000161.1 GCA_015163925.1 Candidatus Thioglobus sp. | reverse complement strand
ATATTGCCTTGCTGCATTTTTTTGATGAGTTTTTTATTAGTGCCAGTTCAAAAATGTTTTGCATCAGCGCTACGAGGTCAAGCGTAATATTCGGCAAATGATGTGGGCGCTGCCGGCGACTGGTCACCCGATGAATGTTTTGCAGACGGCGATTGCGGCGATGGCGACATTTTATCCGGGGGCTGATGCGAAGTCTCCGGACTCGGATTACACCCGCAGTGCGCTGACCAAAATCATTGCTAATATGAGTACTCTGGTGGCAGCGTGGGCGCGGATTTCAACCGGTTACGACCCGGTGCCGCCGAGCAAGGAAATGAGTTATGCGCAGAATTTTTTGTATATGTCTTTTGGCGCAGAACCCGATGATGAGATTGTAAAACTGTTTGATGCTTGCCTGATTTTGCACGCCGAACACACTATTAACGCCAGCACTTTTTCGACCATGGTAACCGCCTCAACTCTTGCTAATCCATTCGCCTCTGTGTCAGCTGCGGTGGGCACTTTAGCCGGTTCATTGCATGGCGGGGCGAACGAAGATGTGCTGGATATGCTTGACGATATTGGCGCTCCGAACAAGGCAAAAGCTTATATTGAAAATCGCCTGAAAAACAAAATTACCATTATGGGAATGGGGCATAGGGAGTATAAAACCAAAGATCCGCGCGCCAGTATTTTGCAAAAAATGATTGAAAATTATGTGGCAAAATCTGGGCATCAGCTCTCAAAACGCTTTGAAATTGCATTAGAAGTTGAGCGCGTTTGTGAGGAATTATTAGCGCACAAAGGCGTTTATCCGAATGTGGATTTTTATTCTGGGATTTTATATTCAGAAATTTTCAAAATCCCTAAGCAGCATTTCACCCCGATTTTTGCAATGGCTCGCTCCGCCGGTTGGACCGCGCATTGGCACGAACAGGTGGCACACAACCGGATTTTCCGCCCTACGCAAATTTACACCGGCGCTGATTTTCGCCAATATCCGCAAAAATAATCCCATATTTAGTAATGAAAAACACCACTCACTTTGGCTTTAAAGATGTTGCTGCCGCTGAAAAACAAGGCTTGGTCAAAGGCGTGTTTGACTCGGTTGCCGGCAAATACGATTTGATGAACGATGTGCTTTCCTTCGGCGCACACCGGCTGTGGAAACGCTATTGCATAGCCTCTGGCGGCGTTCAAGCTGGCGATAAAGTATTAGACATCGCCGGCGGCACAGGCGATTTAGCCGCTGAATTTAGCAAAAAAGTGGGCGCTGATGGCAAGGTAATTCTCAGCGATATTAACGCCGCAATGCTTGCTGAGGGGCGCAAAAATTTGCTCAATCGAGGAATTATTGGAGTAGAATTTGCTCAATTTAGTGCTGAAAATATTCCTTTCAAAGACGATATTTTTGATTGCGTCAGCATCGCTTTTGGGCTCAGAAATATTACCGATAAAGACTTGGCACTCAGGGAAATGCTGCGAGTTTTAAAGCCCGGCGGACGGCTGCTGATTTTAGAATTTTCTAAAACTGACATTGATTGGCTTGCGAAATTTTACGATTTTTATTCATTTAATTTACTGCCAAAACTCGGCGGATTAATTGCTGATGACGAGGCGAGTTATCAATATTTGGCGGAGTCAATCCGCAAACACCCAGACCAAGAAACGCTCAAAAATATGGTGCTGGCCGCCGGTTTTGGCGTATGCGAATATCACAATCTCTCCGGCGGAATTGTCGCCTTGCACAAGGCCGTTAAAATTTAATTTTCTTATGCAATATTTTTTACTTGAGCGGGCGCTAAATTATTTCATCAAGCAAGCAAAGGCTGATTTGACAGCACTTGAGGGCAAAAATATTCATTTTACTTTGCAAGATTTAACGCTCACGGCGAATTTTATTTGTAGCAATAATCGTATTTTTGTCTCTCAAAATGAGCTGAAATCTGATGTGGAAATTGCTCTAAAATCTCAGGTTTTTTTGGCATTATTTGCTGGCGAAGATTTGACCGAATTACTCCGGCAAGACAAAATTATTATCAATGGCGATGTGAAAACCGCGCAACTTTTGGTGGATTTATTCAAGCAAATTGACATTGATTTTGAAGAGATTTTAGCCGAGCAGACTGGCGATATTTTTGCTCATCAGGCGGGCAAAATTGCCAACAAAATTAGTAATAAAATTAGGGCTGACGGCAATCAAAATCAGCCGTTGGAATCGGTCAAAAACGCCATTACTACTTTGCTAATTGCTCCGTCTGAGGCGGCTGTTTTTAGCAATAAAAACCCTTAAAACAGATGCAAAACTTGCTCAGATTTATCAGCGTTTCTCGGGTGCTAATGCGTTACCGGCTGGATTCGCTAATCCTCTCTACGCCACTGCTCAAGGGCTTTAAGCCGCTTTTGTATTTAATTCCTTGGCATTATTTTCCGGTTAAAAAATTCACCCGCGGCGAGCGGATTCGCCTAGCTTTTGAGGAATTGCCTTGAATTCAGATATTTGGCTCTGGCTTTATCGCTAAAAGCCCTGCCACCAAAGGCAATAACGCCGCCTTTGCTATTGTGAATTGGAAATATTAGCCGGTCGCGGAAAAAATCATAACTGT
>JAAOIF010000160.1 GCA_015163925.1 Candidatus Thioglobus sp. | reverse complement strand
ATTTGTTGTAATAATTTATCCGGCAAAACGCTAATAGTATTGTAAGCTTTTTGGAAGGCTAAAAAATGATTTTTTAATTCAGCCTCAGCGGTAGGTTATGTAAAATTGTTGATGTAAATTAAAGTAAAAATTATGCAAATAATTGATTCCCATTGTCATCTTGACCGCGTAGATTTATCCGCTTTTGGTGGTAGTATGACAAGCCTTTTGGCGCATGCGAAAACCCTCTCGGTGGAGCAATTTTTGTGCGTTTGTATTGACCTTGAGCATTTTTCTGAAGTGCTTGATTTGGCAAAAAAACACCCACAAATTTATGCCTCAGTCGGCGTGCATCCTTGCGAGTTGGAGGGCGAAAATCCAAGTGTGGAGCGGCTGTTAGCACTGGCAGATGATGATAAAATTATTGCCATTGGCGAGACCGGGCTGGATTATTTTCATATCCAAAAAGACCAAGCCGACTGGCAGCGGCAGCGATTTCGGCGGCACATTCAGGCCTCAAATCAGTCCGGCAAACCACTAATTATTCACACTCGGAATGCCAAAAAAGATACCCTAAAAATTATGCAAGAAGAGCAAGCCGGCGCTGGGGTAATGCACTGTTTTTCTGAGGATTGGGCGACCGCACAGGCGGCAATGGAGTTGGGTTTTTACATTTCTTTTTCTGGAATTATCACCTTTAAAAATGCGCAAGATTTACGCGAAGTGGCAAAAAAAGTGCCGCTGGATAGGCTTTTGGTGGAAACTGATTCGCCATATTTGACACCTGTGCCTTACCGTGGCAAGCCAAATTCTCCGGCTTATAGTTACTTTGTGGCAGAAAAATTAGCCCAAATTCGCAACACCACAATCGCTGAAATTGCCCAAGCCACAAGCCAAAATTTCAGCCGACTTTTCCTCTGATGGGGGTTGAATTTAAGACAGTAGATGAGTTTTCTGCCACCCAGCGGCTGGATAATTATTTGCTCAAAAACCTCAAAGGCGTGCCGAAATCGCATATTTATCGGGTAATTCGCAAGGGTCAGGTGCGGGTAAATAAGGGCAGAAAAAAGGCCGATTACAAGCTGCAAACCGGTGATGTGGTGCGGATTCCGCCGATTACAGTAACAATTCCGGCTGAGGTAAAAACTTCGGATAATCTCAAGCAATTACTCAAATCGGCGGTGCTGTATGAGGATAAGGGGCTGCTGATTATTAACAAGCCTGCTGGTCTGGCGGTGCATAGCGGCAGCGGGGTTGCTGTGGGGGTGATTGAGGCGCTGCGGGATATTTACAAACAGCCGATTGAATTGGTCCATCGGCTTGATAGGGCGACTTCTGGGGTGTTGCTAATTGCCAAAAAACGCAGCGTGCTGAAGAATTTGCATCAGCAATTAAATCAGCATCAGGTGGAAAAACGCTACACGGCTTTGGTCAGCGGCGTGTGGTCAAAAAAGCGCCATACCGTTGATGCGCCGCTGCTGCAAAATTCACAATATGCGGCGGTGGATGCGAGGGGCAAGCCGGCGATTAGCCATTTTCAGCCGCTGAAAAATTTCCAGCAAGATGATTTTGCAGCCTCATTGGTTGAGGTTTTGATTGAAACTGGGCGAACTCATCAAATCCGCGCGCATGCAAAATATGCCGGTCATTCTGTGGCTGGAGATGAAAAATATGGCGATAAGATATTTGACGCAAAAGCCAAGTCCAAAGGGCTTAAACGCTTATTTTTGCATGCGCAGAAACTGACTTTTAGCAATCCCTCAAGTGGCGAAATTCAAAAAATCAGCGCCCCATTGCCCGATGAATTGCAGCAATTTCTCACCAAATTATGAATAAATATTTACGCCTGATGCGGCTTGACAAACCTGTCGGCATTTATCTGTTGCTGTGGCCGACTTTGTGGGCGTTGTTTTTGGCACGCGGCGGTTTGCCGGATTTTGACTTGTTGCTAATTTTCGTTTTCGGCACGGTGCTGATGCGAAGTGCTGGCTGCGTTATTAACGATTTTGCCGATAGAAAAATCGATGGATTAGTTGCCAGAACTGCAAAAAGACCACTTGCCGCCGGCGAAATTAGTAGTAAAAATGCCTTGAAATTATTAGCGATTTTGATATTTTTGGCGTTAGGATTGGTGCTTTTGACTAATTTTTTGACCATCTGCTTGGCGTTTATTGCTGGCGTTTTGACGCTAATTTATCCATTCAGCAAACGCTGGACTCAGCTGCCGCAAGTGATTTTGGGCTTGGCATTTGCGCTGAGTGTGCCGATGGCATTTGCTGCTACCAATGGCTTTGTGGCGGTTTCGGCTTGGTGGATTTTCGCCGCCGCCGTGGTTTGGACCGTGATTTACGACACCATTTATGCGATGGCCGACCGCGCTGAGGACTTGAAAATCGGGGTCAAATCCAGCGCCATTTTATTTGCAAAATACGACAAATTAATTATTGGATTATTGCAAATTTTGCTATTATTTTTGTTAATAAAAATCTCAATTATTTTTAATTTAGGCATTTTTTACTACATTTCTCTGATTTTTAGTCTATTTTTAATGATTTATCACCAAAAACTCATCAAACCCCTTAAATCAAGTTCAGGGCGACAGTAAGGGTTTTGAGACCGTGCTTGTTGGATGA
>JAAOIF010000015.1 GCA_015163925.1 Candidatus Thioglobus sp. | reverse complement strand
CTGTGGCGCGGATGGTTACAACGCCGGGGGCGAGGGCATTGAAAATATTATCAATATGGAAATTAGCATCGCCGCCGTCTCTTTTATTTTCAACAGTCCAAGTCAAGCCCGGAGTGCTGGCATTATTTGGCAAAACTGTGGCGGCAAACTCCGTAGTGTCGCCATCTACAAATGGACCTGTGGTGGTGATTTCAACTGAGGTAACTGGGATTCCGACAACTCTAATATCTTGCTCGGCGGTGATGCTGGAATCATCAACAGCAGTGGCGCGGATTCTTATAGAACCGGGGCGAACGCCGGTGAGAGTGCTGCCGTTGATGCTGGCAATTTGGCTACTGCCGCTGATTCTTGACCATGTAACCGCTGGATTGGTGGCACCGGCTGGCTCAACCCTAACAGTTAATTCCAGAGTGCCGCGGTGGTCTACTGTATCGGCGCTGGTGATGCTGATGCCGGTAATCGCAACTTTCTTAACAGTCACGGTGTGATTGGCGGTCAGGGTCGGGCTGCTATCAACGCTGACGACTAAAGTTACAGTGCCGGGGGCAGTTCCGCTGAGGAGATTGCCGCTGAGACTTGCAAATTGAGTGCCGGCAGTAATTGACCATGAAACTGATTGGTCGGCTG
Organism: Candidatus Thioglobus sp.; assembly: GCA_015163925.1. Lineage (GTDB taxonomy): Bacteria > Pseudomonadota > Gammaproteobacteria > PS1 > Pseudothioglobaceae > JAAOIF01. The sequence goes on along the minus strand of JAAOIF010000015.1, from coordinate 10,597 downwards.
CAGGTGGCAAAACATTTGCCATTAAATTAATACTTGAATTATCAAAAACTGAGCTGTTGGCGATGGTGGAGGGAACGGTAATTCCGGTGGCACGGGCGGCACTGACGGTAAATTGCTGAGTGACTGAAGTGCCGTCCTGTGCCGTGGCAACTACTACTACCGAGCCGATGGCAACGCCGTGAATAGTTTCTCCGTCAGCGGCGATACTGGCGATATTGCTGCTGCCGTCCTGAATTGTCCAAGCGATAGTTTGACCGGCTGGGGTTTGGCTGGCAGTGAGAGTTAGAGTTTCGCCTTTGATGACTGAGGGAATGCTGGTGATGGCAATTACCACTGGGGCGACTTTTGCCGATAAGCTTTCAACCGATTCGGCAGTGGGCGGAGTGGCGCCGTCGGTGTAGGAAACAATTACAGTAATTATTTCGCCGATTTTAGTATTGCTGGTGGAGAGGGTCAGGCTTGAAGTAGTGGCAGCGGCGATTTCTTGGTTATTTGCGAGCCACTGATAAGTGAAAGTTCCAGTGCCGTCTGCATCATTTATGACGGCTGCATCAACCCTTAAAGTTTGCCCGATTACTGCCACGCCAGTGATTTCCAGCACTCCAGTTGGCGGCGAGTTGACTTCTTTTGCGTCTGAGATTTGCTCGGTTGTAATTGTGCTGGTGCCGGTGGCAGTTCCGCCGTTTAAATCCGCAGCAATATTATTAACAATATTGCCTAAATCTGCGGCATTTAAGGCGACAATCGCCACATTTACAGTATCTAAAATTCGTTTAATTTCATTTTCATTTTGGTTGTTTTCGTCTTGCAAAGCCATCAAAATCGTTGGCGTGGAGGCGACTGCGGCTGAGGCAACTAAGAGTTTGCGGTTATTTTCTTGGTTTTCATCAGCTGAAAAAATATCGGTTGGGTCTAATTCGGTTAAAACTGTTGCTGGCTGCACTAAAAAGAAAAAATAGTGCTAACAAATCACCCCACCCGACCACTAAATTCAGAAAATAACCACAAAATTAGCCTAAGATATTAGCGAGTTTTTCGGCGTTTTGCTGGGCGCTGATTTGGTCTTTGGCTTCAACCATAATGCGGATTAGCGGCTCGGTGCCGGAGGGGCGAATTAGCACTCGGCCGGCGGCTCCTAACACTTTCTCAATCTCGGTTTTTGCTTGCTGTAAAGTGCTATTTTCACTAATATTAATGTTTTTCTGAGTGCTGATATTTATCAAAACTTGATGATATTTTGTCACTTCAGATTTCAATTCCGCCAGTGTTTTTTTGCTTTTGATAATCACTTCTAACACCTGAAGTGCAGCAATAATGCCGTCTCCGGAGGTAGTTTTGTCCAAGCAAATAATATGCCCTGAGCCTTCGCCGCCCAAAATTGCATCATTGATTTTCATCTTTTCCAACACAAATCTATCGCCGACATCGGCTTCAATAAAGTTAATTCCTAAGTCTTTATAGCCTTGGCGGATGCCGAGATTGGTCATTTTTGTGCCGACTACTAAATTATTTTTGAGCCGATTTTGCGCCTGCCACGCCTTGCCGATAATGAAAGTTAATTCGTCTCCATCGGTCAATTCGCCCTTGCCATCAACCATTATTAAGCGGTCGCCGTCGCCGTCAAAAGCGATGCCTAAATCGGCTTTATTTTCCAGCACCACTTGCTGCAAATGCTTGGTATCAGTGGCTCCGCAGGCTAAATTAATGTTAAATCCGTCAGGCTTATTATTAATAATTTTCACCTTGCCGCCGAGCTCAGAAAACACATTTTGGGCGATATGATAAGTTGCTCCATTCGCACAATCTATCACAATTTTCAGGTTGGATAAATCCACAGTTCTATCAAAAGAGAGCTTGCAAAAATCAATATAACGACCTAAAGATTGCTCGTGGCGTACGGCTTTGCCGATGTTTTTGCTATCAACACTTTGCATCGGCTGGGACAGTCTTTTTTCAATTTCCTCTTGCACTTTGGAGCTAAATTTAAAGCCATTAGCGCAGAAAAATTTCACTCCATTATCTTGAAAATGATTGTGCGAGGCGCTGATTACCACGCCGGCAGTAGCCCCATAAGTTTGGGTTAAATACGCTACCGCCGGGGTTGGCATCGGGCCGAGCAAGCCGACATCCACTCCGGCTGACAAAAAACCGGCCTCAAGTGCGGACTCAAATAAGTAGCCTGAAACTCTGGTGTCTTTGCCGATTACCACGCTGGTTTGGGATTTTTTTTGTGCCAAAACCGAGCCGACTGCCCAGCCTAATTTCAAAAAAAAGTCAGCGGTGATGGGGCTTACACCCACTTTTCCGCGAATTCCATCAGTGCCAAAATAATTATCCAATTTTAATCCTCCGCCACATTTTGTAAAATCGTAAGCGCATCTTTAGTCGCCAAAACATCATGCACGCGCAGGATATTTGCTCCATTTTGCACAGCTATTATAGCCGCTGCCACACTGCCGGCAAGCCTTCTGTCAATATTTTCATCATTCAATAAAGCGCCAATTAGCGATTTTCGCGACAGTCCGACCAGCAGCGGCAAGCCAAAAGTTTTGAATTCGCCCAAGCGTTTGAGGATTTCCAAATTATGCGCAAGCGTTTTGCCAAAACCAAATCCGGGGTCCAAAATAATATTTTCCTCAGCCACTCCGGCCTGAATGCAAGCGGAAATTCGCTCAGAAAAAAACTGTTTTATTTCATCAATAACACTAATATATTTTGGATTATTTTGCATATTTTTAGCATTTCCCTGCCGGTGCATCAGGCAAATATTCGCCTTAGAGGAAGCCGCGATTTCCAATGCCCCAGCGGCTTGCAGAGCATTTACATCATTTATAAAATTCGCCCCAGCCGCCAGCGCAGCCGCCATAACTTTAGGTTTAGAAGTGTCAATGGAAATGTTAGTTTTGAGCGATTTCAAAGCCTTTACAACTGGAATTACCCGATTTAATTCGTCCTCCAAACTCACATTTTCAGCGCCCGGACGAGTGGATTCTCCGCCGACATCAATTAGATTTGCCCCTTGCCCGACCATATTTTTAGCGTGTTTTAACGCCTTGTCAAAATCCAAAAACTTGCCGCCATCGGCAAAGGAATCTGGGGTGATATTTAATATCCCCATAATTAAAGGGGTTTTGATATTTGCAGCGGCAAAGCCCATTTTACTAAGGCAATTTGAATGAATTTGAGTTAGGCGATTTGCTCGGTAGCGCCGCCGCCTAAAGGCTTTGAGCCAGTAATATCGCTCTTGCCGTCAGGCTCGGTTTCTGCCTCTACGCCCTTGCCAAGCTCGGTGGAAACCACTTCAGAATCAACAATAACAGCCGCCTCACGCATTGGAATTCTTGCCATTAAATCGTCAATTTGCCCTCGGTCAATAGTCTCAAACTCAATCAAAGCCTTTGCCATAGCATGCAAAATATCTTTGTTGTCTTGTAATAATTTATAAGCAATTTTGTAATTTTTATCAATAACTTTGCGAATTTCGCTGTCAATTAAATCAAAAGTTTTGTCGGAAATATGCTTGTGTTTTGTCACTTGCCGCCCCAAAAATACCTCGCCTTCCTCTTCGCCATAAGCCAAAGGCCCCATCACCTCAGACATTCCCCAGAGCTTGACCATTTTATGAGCAATTTCGCTGGCTCGCTCAATATCATTACTGGCGCCGGTGGTTACAGCGTCTGGGCCATAGATTAATTCCTCAGCAATCCGCCCGCCGAATAATGAGGAAATTTGCGAATTGAGTTTGCGCTTAGAAACGCTATAAACATCTTTTTCCGGCAAAAACATAGTTACTCCAAGCGCCCGCCCACGAGGAATAATACTGACTTTATAAACCGGATCGTGCTCTGGAACCAAGCGCCCAACGATTGCATGCCCGGCCTCGTGATAAGCGGTCATCTCTTTTTCCGCCTCGTCCATCACCATACTTTTGCGCTCCGAGCCCATCATAATTTTGTCTTTGGCTTTTTCAAATTCCTGCATTCCGACCAATTTTTTGTCCTTGCCGGCAGCCACCAAAGCCGCTTCATTACAAAGATTAGCAAGGTCAGCGCCTGAAAATCCGGGTGTGCCTTTAGCAATATTGACCGAACGCACATTTTTAGCAATCGGTAATTTGCTCATATGAACTTTCAAAATCGCATCCCTGCCGACAATATCCGGCAAGCCAACTGTTACTTGCCGGTCAAACCGTCCGGGCCGTAGCAGCGCCGGGTCCAACACATCTGGGCGATTAGTGGCAGCGATTACGATAATTCCCTCATTGCCCTCAAAGCCATCCATTTCCACCAACATTTGGTTCAGAGTTTGCTCCCGTTCGTCATGCCCGCCGCCCATTCCAGCACCACGCTGGCGACCGACTGCGTCAATTTCATCAATGAAAATAATACAAGGGGCATTTTTTTTCGCTTGCTCAAACATATCCCTAACTCTTGAAGCGCCCACGCCGACAAACATTTCTACAAAATCCGAGCCGGAAATAAAGAAAAATGGAGCTTGCGCCTCGCCGGCAACTGCCTTTGCTAATAGAGTTTTGCCAGTTCCGGGCGGGCCGACCATCAAAACTCCCTTAGGAATTTTGCCGCCAACTTTGGTGAATTTTGCTGGGTCGGAGAGGAAATCAACCAATTCCATCACTTCGTCTTTTGCCTCTTCCACGCCAGCCACATCTTTGAAAGTAACGCTGGATTCGTCTTTGGTAATCAGCCGTGCTTTGGACTTGCCAAAACTCATAGGATTTTTGCCCATCGGCCCGCCGGCACCCCTCATACTATAAAGAATTACGCCAATTAGTAATAAAATCGGCGCTAAAGAAATTAGTAATTGCTTGAAAAATCCTTCCTTTTCCGGCGGCGTGGCAATCACATTTACGCCATTATCAAGCAAATCTCCCATCAGCCCTAAATCGCCCGGACTGTAAGTGGAAAACACCTGACCGCCAGCGCCGATGCCGGAAATATTATTACCAGAAATGCTCACGCTGGAGACATCGCCCTGCTTGACGCTTTGAATAAATTGCGAATAAGTAATTTTATCGCTTTTGCTATCGGCTTGATAATGGTTGAAAATTGAGCTCAAAACGCTGCCCAAAACCAACCAAAGTAATAAATTTTTAAACATAATATTAAATTTATTTGAGAATTAAAAAGTGCTAACTATACCTTATTGCATAATAATATATGGACTGATGCTGTTTTTTCAAGCCTAATTTTCAATAATTTATTTTCTGCAAAAGTCGCAAATAAATTCAAATTCTGTCATAATTACTATTTTACAAAATATATCATAAAATTATGTCAAAAATTATCCTTTTATCTCTGATTTTCAGCGCCACATTTTTAAGCAGTTGTGGTTTTCACACGCCCCGCAGCGGCACTTCACTAAATTTATCAGTCATATCTGCTAAAAATAATGCCTTTGCTAATGAGTTAAAAAAACACTTTAATCCCTCTGCTGCAAAATCTTTAAGGGTTGAAATTTCTAATGAAACTCAGAAAAAACAAGCCGCTTCATTTGATAAAACTGGGCAAATTACCAGTTACAACCTGAGCCTAAGTGTTTTGGTGAAAGCATTTAAGGGCAAAAAAGTATTACTCTCAGAAAATTTCGCCCAGACCGTTCATTTGCAAAGAGTGCTTGAAACTCAGTCCGACAGATTGCGAATTACCGAGCATTACAACGAGCTGAGAGAGACACTTATCAAGCGCTTACTGAGAAAACTCAAGCGCTTATAAATCTGAATTTCTGTTGAATGAAAATCAAGCCTGAACAACTCAGCAGCTCATTAACAGACGGGCTGAATCAGCTTTATTTTGTCTTCGGCGCTGAACCATTACTAATTGAACAAAGCCTAAATCAAATCAAACTGGCGGCTAAAACTCACGGTTTTGATGATAGAGTTAGCTTTGAAATTGATGGTAATTTTGATTGGAATCAGGTGATTTTTGAACTAACTTCCCCTTCACTTTTTTCACCAAAACGCATAATTGAATGCCGCCTGACCACTGGAAAAATCGGGCTAAAAGGCTCAAAAGCACTAACGGAAATTGCCGGCTCGGTGGCAAAAGATATTTTGCTAATCGTCTCCACCGGCAAATTAGATTTGAACCAACAAAAGAGTAAATGGGTCAAAACTTTAGAAAAAAACGGCGCTATAATTCAGCATTGGGAAGTGAAAAGTGAGAATATAATCGGCTGGATTAAAAACCATATGACGGCTCTGGGGCTGGAATCCAACACAGATGTTGCCCAAAATATTGCCGCTTGCACGCAGGGAAATTTGAGTGCTTCCATGCAAGAAATTCAAAAATTACAAATGGCTTATCCCGATGGCAAAATTGACACAAAATCCTATTTGGAGCAAGAAAATCAGCAATCAAAATATAGCATTTACGGCCTGATTGATGCCGCACTTTTGGGCAATTCTGAACAGACTTTGAAGATTTATGACACTTTAAAAAACGACAGCGGCTTGCCGATTTATCTGAGCATTTCGCTGCATCGGGAAATCACTTTGATTATCAAAATGGCGATTGAGTTGTTAGGAAAAAGTAAGCAAATTGATGCTGTTTTGCAAGAAAATCACATTTGGAATACCAAAAAACCTGCCATTACTAATGCTCTGAAACGCCTGCCGTATCAGCAATTACAAAAAATATTACTATTGCTCGGACGCATTGACCGCTCAATTAAAGGCTTGGATAATCTAAATGTGATTGACGAATTTCGCAGATTACTACTGAATTTATCGGGAGAAAACAGATGTCTGGTATGAAAAATTTGATTAATACTCTTGGCGAAAATGCCAAAAATGCCGCCAAAACTTTGCTTATTACAACCACTCAAGCGAAAAATAATGCACTTTTTAATATCGCCGAGCAGATTGAAAAAAATCGCAAAAGCATTCTCAAAGCTAATAAATTAGACTTAGAAAACGGCAAAAATAAGGGGCTGACTGATGCGTTATTAGACCGGCTAATGTTAGACGGGGAGCGGCTTGAGAGCATTATCAAAAGCCTAAATCAGATTATCGCACTGCCCGACCCGGTCGGTGAAATCACCGATTTAAAATATCGCCCAAATGGCATTCAAATCGGCAAAATGCGTTCTCCGCTCGGAGTGATTGGAATTATTTATGAATCAAGGCCGAATGTTACTATTGATGCCGCGGCTTTGTGTCTGAAATCCGGCAATAGCGTGATTTTGCGTGGCGGCTCGGAGGCAATTAATTCAAATTTAGCGTTGTATTCTTGTGTCAAAAAAGGGCTGATTGGCGCTGATTTGGATGAGTTTTGCGTGCAATTAATTGAGACCACAGACCGCGCTGTGGTTGGAGAATTGGTCAAATCCGAGAAATATATTGATGCAATTATTCCACGCGGCGGCAAGGGCTTGGTTGAAGCCATCAGCAAAAATGCAACTATGCCGGTGATTAAGCATTTGCACGGGGTTTGCCACACTTATATTGACAAAGATGCCGACACTAATAAAGCCATCAAAATTGCATTTAACGGCAAAACTCGGCGCTACGGAGTCTGCAATGCCACCGAAACTTTATTGGTTCATACCAAGGCAGCGGCACGGGTTTTGCCTGAATTAATTGCCCAATATTTAGCCAAAGGTGTGGAGCTGAGAGGCTGTGAAAAAACTTGCCAATTCTCCGACAAAATCGCCCCTGCCACTGATGAGGACTGGGATACAGAATACTTAGCTGCAATTTTATCAGTGCGAATTGTTGATTCAATCAGCCAAGCAATTGAGCATATTTCTCGCCACAGCTCGGGACATACCGAGGCGATTGTCAGCGAAAATATTACCAGTTCACGCCGATTTATGACGCAAGTTGATTCCGCATCAGTAATGGTAAATGCCTCCACAGCCTTTGCTGACGGCTTTGAATATGGCTTAGGCGCTGAAATCGGCATCAGCACCGACAAGCTCCATGTGCGTGGTCCGGTGGGCTTAGAAGGCCTCACTTCGCAAAAATATATCGTCCTCGGCGATGGGCATATCCGCCCCTGATTTGCCAACTTGACAACTTGACAACTTGGGTTAAAATAATCATTTTAATAATTAGAGAAAATTATGCTAAATATCTCCAGCGCCGCTGCAAAAAATGACTTTTCCAATGTGCTAAAATCAGTGCAAAAAGGCGAAAAATTTGTCATTGAATATGGCAGAAAACACAAAAAAATCGCTATGATTGTGCCTTACAAAGAACCAAAAAAAGCCGACACCGGCATCAAAATCGGGCTATACAAAGATAAATTTGATTTCAAAATCCATGGCGATTGGGCGATGACCGCTGAAGAGTTGCTGGGCTTGGACGAATGAAATATATTGTTGATACCCATATTTTTATATGGCTAATCCGCAGCGCAGAAAAATTAACACCGCAGCAATTACAAGTGCTAAAAAATGCCTCCGACAATATTTATATTGTTAATATCAGTTTTTGGGAAATCGCCATAAAACACTCCGTGGGCAAGTTGGATTTATTCGGTTTTGCCCCTGATGAGTTGCCAAAAGTTGCCCAAGAATTGAATTTGAAAATCATTGATATAAATTCCCAGACGATGGCAAATTCCTATAAATTACAACAAATTCCAAAGCATAATGACCCATTTGACCGGCTGCTAATTTGGTTTTGCATTGAAAATAATTACACTTTTATTTCCGCCGACAACAAACTCAACGCTTATCAAAAGCAAGGATTATTATGGATTTAAACCAACAATTAGCAATTTTCCAGCGCGGTGCTGATGAGATTTTGCCGCTGGCTGAGCTCAAAACCAAACTGGCAAAAGGCAAGCCCTTAAAGGTCAAAGCCGGTTTTGACCCGACTGCCCCAGATTTGCATTTAGGGCATACGGTGCTGATTAACAAGCTCAAACAATTACAAGACCTCGGGCATCAGATTTATTTTGTCATCGGCGATTTTACTGCTATGATTGGCGACCCGACCGGCAAAAGCAAAACTCGTCTGCCACTTTCACAGGAAAAAGTATTAGAAAATTGCAAAAGTTATCAGAGCCAGATTTTCAAAATTCTCGACAAAAACAAGACTAATATCGTTTTTAATTCTACTTGGATGAATAAATTTACGCCCTTAGAATTTATCCAATTATCAAGCAAACAAACGGTTGCAAGGATTTTAGAACGCGATGATTTTGCCAAACGCTACAAGGCCAGGCAGCCGATTTCAACCCATGAACTTTTATATCCTCTCATTCAGGGGTATGATTCTGTGGCGCTGAAAGCCGATTTGGAATTGGGCGGAACCGACCAAAAATTCAATTTATTAGTCGGCAGAGAATTGCAAAAACAAGCCTCTCAAGAGCAGCAAGTTATTTTAACAATGCCGATTTTAGAGGGCTTGGACGGCGTGCAAAAAATGAGCAAATCGCTCAATAATTACATTGGAATTACTGATAAGGCAGATGAAATGTTTGGCAAAATTATGTCAATTTCCGATGAGCTGATGTGGCGTTATTTTGAACTTTTGAGCTTTAAGAGTTTGGAAATTATCAATGATTTAAAGGCTCAAATGGCTGCTGGCAAAAATCCAAGAGACATAAAATTTATGCTGGCGGAGGAAATTATTTGCCGTTTTCACTCTGAAAAATTAGCAAAATCAGCCCAGCAAAATTTCATTAGCCGCTTTGCTAAAAACCAAATTCCAGACCAAATGGAAGAATTTATTTTCCCCAAAAACATCAAAATCGCCAACGCCATAAAAGACGCAAAACTCTGCTCCAGCACCTCAGATGCCTTGCGAATGATTAAGGCCGGCGCGGTGAAAATAGACGGCAAAAAAATTAGTGATAAAGACATAATTTTGCCTGCTGAGGCAGTTTATCAAGTCGGCAAAAGAAAATTTGCAAGGATTAAAATCAAGGGGTAAAATCGTTTTTTCTGGGGATGACACGGCTTCGACGAGGAGTTGGATCTCAAGGATGCATGCCGAGGATAAGGATTGCTCGTAAAAACGCTCTTTAAAACGATAGTTGCAAACGAAAACAACTACGCTCTAGCTGCATAGCTAGCCGTCACTTAGAGGTTGTCTGTGCTTTTGAGATGACGGTCGATTACAGACTCGCTAGGATTATTTTTTCAGGATAATTCGGTTAAAACCTACTGAAATCGCGGTTTATATCCCTGATGGTCGGGTGATAAATTGCTAACTCAATAGACCATTCTAAGCATGTAGATTTCTTGAATGAAGGTTTTCGGACGCGGGTTCAATTCCCGCCATCTCCACCAAATTCACTTGCTAATTTTCTGCTAATTTATTAGTAATTTATTAGTAATTTACTTTTTTGGCTTGCCCCAAAAGCCTTGTTTTTGCTTGGATTTTTGCTTAGGTTTTTGCTTGTATTTTTGCTCAGAATTACGATTTTGTGGCTGGCGATTTTTGGGTTTTTTTGAATGATTATTTCTTGGATTTTTTGCCGTTAATACTTTTTTTCCAGCCTCCGGCAAATTGTGTTCTGGCACAAAATCATCCACCAAAATACGCTCTAATTTTTGCTGAATTACTTTTTCAATATCAAATAATTGCTTGGCTTCATCAGCACTCACCAGAGACACCGCCTCGCCC
>JAAOIF010000159.1 GCA_015163925.1 Candidatus Thioglobus sp. | reverse complement strand
GCGGTATTTTTGATGCTTTTCAGCAGCAGTTTTGAGTGCGGACAAATCAGCATTTTCAGCCAGCAAATTATCAGCCTCATCATAGCTCATTTTAGTTACTTTAATGTTACTATGAAAAATCTCAATATCCTTGACCTCATTGCCTTTCAAGCGAAATCCAATTGACAAAGCCGGTGAAATTTCGCTAAGTCCCAAAGCACATAATTTAGTCGCCTGAGGCGGCAACATATGCAAAATTTGGTCGGGCAAATACAGGTTTGAAGCCCGCTCCAGCGCATACAAATCCAGCTCAGAATCGGGCGCTGCCACGCAAGCCACATCAGCAATATGAACCCATAATTTATCAGCCTCAACATCAATACTAATCGCATCATCAGCATCGTTGGAATCGGCGTTATCAATGGCATAACTGCGTAAATTAGTAAGGTCGGTGCGCTTGACTTTTGCCATACTGACGGCGGTTTTCACATCATTTAAAATGCCATGCCGAGCCGGATATGGATTAAATCCGGGCTGCAAATATTGCAATTTTAATAGTAATTCGTAAGCCGTTTTTGGCGAATTTTCCACGCCGATAGCAGCCAGAATTTTGGCGTGTTTTGACTGATTTAATGCAACTTTTTCAATCTCTTTAAAGTAAGGCAAATCTGCTTTATCAACAATATTATTATTAATATTTTTGATGCAATTTTGCAAATTTTTAGCCTCCAGCGCCTCAGCATCACGCTTGTTTTGAATGCTTTTTACCTGCTCGGCGGGACGCACAAAAACCTTATCTTTTTGCCAATAAAAATACAAGCCGTCTTCCACCAAAAGGCAAGCACACCAAGCGTTCTGAGGGGAATATTCATTAAAAAGCCACTCGGTAATTTCCTGCAAACTTAAGATTTGTTGCTGAAAATCTGTTAATATTTTAGTGTCAGCGGCGGCGCAATTTTCACTCACTTGAATAAATTCTGGATGGATAAAACGGAAGTCTTTTTCACGCACATTCAGCAGCTCACCGCCGGCAAATTCTATTGCAAATTTGTGAGTATTTTGCGAGACAATCCGCGCCGGTTTGCCCTTAAAAGCAATTAGAGAATTTATCAAACTAATCGTCTAATGTGTTTAAGTAAGCGTCTGAATCCAGCAGCCCATCAATGTTTTTCGCCTTAAATTTCAGCAGCCAGCCATTGTCATAACAGCTATTATTAACCAATTCCGGCTCACTCTCCAACGCCTCATTAGTCTTGATTATTTCCAAATCCGCCGGCGCAAAAATGCCACTCGCAGCCTTGACCGATTCCACCACACAGAACTCGTCCTCAGCATTTACCTCATCGCCCACACTCGGCAATTCCACATAAACCATATCGCCAAGCAACGCCTGCGCATGGTCGGAAATGCCCATGGTGTAAGTGTTATCGCCGTTGTCCAAAACCCATTCGTGGGTTTGGGTGTATTTTCTGTCGTCTCTAATTTCACTCATATTTCCTCCCTTGCTTCGTCTTTTTTCATTCTGACTGCGTTAAATTAAAAAAATATTCAGTCATTTAGAATTATTAAATTCCGTTCATATTTTGTAAATTTGCCTTGCAGAATAAAAAAATACTCGCAAGGCTAATCCATCTTTTTTCATTCTGACTGTTAAATTAATTCGTCTTTTCATTACTGTTAAATTGAAAAAATATTCAGTCATTTAGTCTTAAACCAAAATTTTGCCATTTCTCACAAATGGCGGTTTGACTATTTTAGCCGAAACCATTTTATCGCGTATCTCGATTTCACAAAATCCTTGCACCCCTTTCGGCACGCTTGCTAAGGCGATTGCTTGGTTCATAGTCGGCGAAAAACTGCCAGATGTGACCACGCCAGCGCCCTTGTCGGTTAATACTTTTTGCTGATTTCTGATAACACCTTTGCCCTGCAAAACCAAGCCCACTATGGATTTGCTCGGATTTTGTTTCGCCAATTCTGCGCGCCCGATAAAGTCTCGGTCGGGGTCGGAAAAATCCACCGTCCAGCCTAATGAGGCCTCCAGCGGCGAGGTGATTTCATCCATTTCAACGCCGTATAAACTCATTCCCGCCTCCAAACGCAAAGTATCTCTAGCCCCTAATCCGCAAGGCTTAACGCCGGCTTCCAAGAGCATTTTCCAAGTAAATTCTGCGGATTTTTCTGGCAACAAAATCTCAAATCCATCCTCGCCGGTGTAGCCGGTTCTGGCGATAAATAAGCCGCCCAAACTTGCTGCATTAAATGGCTTTAATTCGCCGCAAACCTCTTCTACACCCGGCATTGCCGCAAAAACTTTTTCACGCGCATTCGGGCCCTGAACCGCAATCATCGCCAAATCAAATTTCGGCTCGGCTGTTACCTCAAAACCCTTTGCCTTAGCGGTAATCCAAGCAATATCCTTCTCGGTCGTGCCAGCATTTATAACTATCCGATAATCGCCATCGCCCTGATAATAAACAATCAAATCATCCACCACGCCGCCGGTTTCATTCAGCATACAGCCATACAGCGCCTTGCCGGTAGCTTGCAATTTCGCCACATCATTGGCAATCAGCTTGCGCAAAAACGCCTTTGCATCAGCGCCTTTCACATCCACCACGCTCATATGCGAAACATCA
>JAAOIF010000158.1 GCA_015163925.1 Candidatus Thioglobus sp. | reverse complement strand
TTGGCGCTTAAAACTAAACATAAATTATGCCAGAAATTATGCCAGAAATTATGCCAGAAATTATGCTATATATTGTTGCCACACCGATTGGAAATTTAGATGACATTAGCTTTAGGGCGATTGCAACGCTAAAAAAAGTGGATATTATTCTGGCTGAGGACACTCGGCACTCCAAAAAATTACTGACGCATTATAGCATTTCTACCAAGTGTCGGGCTTTTTATGAACATAATGAGCGGCAAGCTGTTGATGGCATAATTGCTGAGTTGAAAAGTGGCAAAAGTGTTGCTCTGATTAGTGATGCCGGCACTCCGCTGATAAGCGACCCGGGATTTATTTTGGTGCGAGAGGCGAAGAAATCTGGCATTCCGGTTTCGCCAATTCCGGGGGCAAATGCGGCAATTAGCGCCTTGTGTGCCTCGGGGATTGCATCTGATGCTTTTAGTTTTTTTGGATTTCTGCCAAGCAAGCAAACCGCCCGTGTGAAAGCAATTAGCGCTATTTTGAGCATTGATGAAACGGCTATTTTTTACGAATCGCCCAAGCGAATTTTAGCAACTTCACAAGATTTATTGCAAATTTTAGGCGCTGAGAGAATTGTCTGTTTTGCCAAAGAATTGAGCAAATCTTTTGAGACTATTAAGACTGATATTTTGCCGAATTTAATTAATTATTTGCAAGCCGACCCAGCCCATCAAAAGGGCGAATTTGTGATTTTAATTGCTGCTGATAAGAATAAAAAAGTCGCCGGTGAGAAGCAATTAAGCAAAATTTTGCCAATATTACTTGCGGAAATGGGTGCTGCAAAAGCGGCAAAAATCGCTGCAAAAATCACTAAAATAGATAAAAAAACTTGCTATAAAAACGCCATAAAATTATGAGTTATCAGCGCCATATTTTCTTTTGCAATAATGTCCGTGAGGACGGCACGGCCTGCTGTTCGCAACTTTCCGCTGGCAAATTATACGCTTACGCCAAGGACAAATGTCGTGCTGCTGGGCGGCTGGGAATCGGCAAAATTGGGGTGAGCGAGTCGCGCTGTTTGGGCAAGTGTGAATTTGGGCCGGTGGCAGTAATTTATCCGGATAATATTTGGTATAAATATATTAATTCTGCCGATATTGATGAAATAATTACTGAGCATTTGGAGCATGGCCGGGTCGTTCGGCGGCTACAAATTCAATAATTCCTGCGATAGGATTACTACTTTTTTTTCTAAATCCGCCCTGTCAGAATTATTTTCAATAATGTCAGTTGGCAGCTTGTCTGCTAGCTCAAAACGCTGCTGCGGCGAGGCTTGAGCGGCTATCATTTTTTCTGCCAAAGCCTTGCTAATTTTGTCTCTTTGCAGTAATCTGCTGAGTTGATTTTCCTTGCTGCAATCAACATTTATCGCTCGGTCAAATAAATCTGATAGATTTTTTTCAGCCAGCAGCGCCACTTCAATTATCACCAATTTAGCATTTGCTTGCAGCTCTAATTCTGCGATTTCAGCGTGCATTTTTGCTAATATTTGTGGGTGTAAAATTGCCTCAATCAGTTGGCGGTTGGACGGATTTTTCAGTAGTAATTGACGCAAAATTCCCCGATTTAAAGTCTTATCAGCATTTAAAATTTCCACGCCAAATTCCATTACTAATGCTTCTAATGCTTTGCTGGAGGGGCAAACCACCTCTCTGGCAATTCGGTCCAGCTCAATAATCGGCACTGCTAAAGCGCCAAACATTTGCCCGACACTTGATTTGCCGCAAGCAATCCCGCCGGTCAGTGCAATTTTCAAAATAGCCATATTCTAATTTTAGCAATTCCCTTACCACTGAGCCGGGCAATATTGGTGCTGGCGCTCGGGCGATGAAAAATATGAGTTTGAGGCAACTGTATTTGGTCAATCCGCAGGGCTATCCGTCAGCTGTGGCAACGGCTCGGGCGAGTGGGGCAGATGATATTTTGTCCGCAGCAGTGGTTTGTAAAACGCTGGAAGAGGCTTTGCAAGGGGTGGATTTGGTAATTGGCGCCAGCGCTCGGCAGCGGAGTGTGAAGTGGCAGCAAAATGATGTTTTGCAGACTTGCGAAAAAATTGCTAAATTTGGAAGTAATAAAACCGTGGCCGTAGTGTTTGGAACGGAGAAATCCGGGCTGACGAATGCCGAGTTAGATTTGTGCCAAGCGCTGATGACAATTCCGGGCAATCCGGATTATTTTTCGCTAAATGTTGCCGCTGCCATTCAGGTTTTTGCCTATCAGAATTTTGTTTTTAAGCATCAAATCCAGCCGCAAAATAGTAGTAATCAGCTGGCAAATTTTGATGAATTAGAGAGTTTTTATAAGCATTTAGCCCAAGTTTTGGAGCATATTGATTATTTTGAGGAAAAACGCCCAAAGGCACTTTTGATGCGGCGTTTGCGGCGATTTTTTGGGAGGGCAGCGCCGGAGGCTCAGGAATTAGCAATTTTGCGTGGAATTTTGCGAAATATCAAGCCGTTTGCAAAATAAATTAACGCTCAATCGTTACTTCTGCCGGCATATTTATAATCATTTCGCCAGTAGAATCTTGCTCTAATTCGCCATTTTTCCGCAGCACTCTTTTGCTATTTTCGCCGGCCTGAACCGGAACGCTAA
>JAAOIF010000157.1 GCA_015163925.1 Candidatus Thioglobus sp. | reverse complement strand
CCGGGCACTCAGCTCACCATGCGCACTTTCCATATCGGCGGTGCGGCTTCGGCCTCAACCGCAGTTAGCAGATCCCTTTCGCATAAAAATTATCGCTTTCTAATGAACCTCTCCCTACGCAATCCTGAATTTTTCAAATACACCGTAGATTTATACAATAAATACAACAAATTTCACGGCTATAATTGCACGATAGAAAATAATATTGCCAGTTTTTTCATCGGTCAAAAGCAATTTTCAGAGGCGCAAAAGCATGTTGATATTATCCAAAATAGTAATAATTCCTCTTGCCTCAAACCGGCAATTCTGAGTATATTAAATCAGCAAAATAAGCAAATTTATGCACAATAAATATATGGCAACTGCGCTGAAACTCGCTTCAAAAGGGCGTTTTGCTGTGGGAAGCAATCCGATGGTCGGCTGTGTGATTGTGCGCGATGAGCAAATTATTGCTAAGGCTTATCACCAAAAATTTGGGCAAAACCACGCCGAAATTAACGCTTTGGAAAGTATTGATTTTAATGCCAAAAATGCCACAATTTATACCACTCTTGAGCCTTGTTCTCATCAGGGAAAAACCCCGAGTTGTGCGGCAGAAATCATTCGCTCAAAGCCTAAAAAAGTGGTGATTGCCGCACTTGATAATAATCCAAAAGTCAGCTCTGTGGCACTTATGCAAGCCGCCGGAATTGAAGTAGTAACGGGCATTTTGCAAGCTCAAGCACTTGAATTAAATCGTGGTTTTCACAAACGAATGGAAAATAATTCTCCATTTGTAACTTGCAAAATTGCCAGTAGTCTTGACGGTAAAATAGCGCTAAATTCTGGCGAAAGTAAATGGATTACTAACGAATTTTCCAGAGCAGATGTGCAAAAATTACGCGCCCAAAATCAGGCGATTATTACCGGTTCTGGCACGGTTTTAGCCGATAATCCAAGCCTTGATGTTAGGGATAAAAATCTGCCAAGTCCGATTAAAATTGTGATGGACCGCTCAAATAAAATTACTGATAAAAGCCTGAATATTTTTAAAGGCAAGCAAGCGATTATTACTAATAAAACCCCACAGCAAGTTTTGAGTTTGCTGGCAGAAATGCAGATAAATAATGTTTTGCTGGAGGCTGGTTCTCTGCTGAGTGGAGCGTTTTTGAGTGAGAATTTGATTGATGAATTTATCTTTTATCAAGCGCCGATTTTGCTTGGAAAAGAGGCAATTTCAATGCTAAATTTTGAGGTTAAAAATATGAATGAAAAACGCCAATTAACAATTAGTGATATGAAAATAATCGGCGATAATTTGCGTATTACTGCCAGAATTAAGCCGTGAAACCACTAACAAATAAGCATATTTTGCTCGGCGTAAGTGGCTCAATTTCCGCTTACAAGGCCCCAGATATTATTCGCCGCTTGCAAGATTTAGGCGCAAAAGTCCAAGTGATTTTAACCCAAGGCGGCGCAAAATTCATCACCGAACACGCGCTACAATCCATCTCACAAAACCAAGTGCATAGCAATTTATGGGACAAAAAAGCCGAGTTAGCAATGGGGCATATTCAATTAGCAAAATGGGCGGACTTGATATTAATCGCCCCGACCAGCGCTAATACTTTAGCTAATATTGCCAGCGGCAAGGCGTGCGATTTACTCAGCAGCGTGATTTTAGCAAGTGCCGCACCGTTAATAATAGCGCCGGCGATGAACCAGCAAATGTTCAAATCTAATGCCGTTAGCGGCAATCTCAAAACCATTGCAAGCCGTAATATTACTATCATTTCGCCAGACGATGGCGCTCAGGCTTGCGGCGATATTGGTCCGGGACGGCTGGCTGATGCTAATAATATTGCCGCAATAGTCGCCCAGCAATTTCACACCACCGAGCTGACCGGCAAAAACATACTTATTACCCTCGGGGCAAGCGTTGAGGCGATTGACCCGGTGCGCTATATTTCCAATCACAGCAGCGGCAAAATGGGTATGGCGCTGGTCAATAATTGCATAGAATTAGGCGCTAGCGTGACTTGTATTTATGCCAATATTCAGACCGAACTCAACCAGCGGGCAAGCAATATTCAGGCGCTGAGTGCCAAAAAAATGCACAAAGCTGTAATGGAAAATATTTCTAAGCAAGATATTTTTATCAGTTGTGCGGCAGTCGCTGATTTTTCGCCGAAAAATATCGCCAAAGATAAAATTAAAAAAAATGCTGATGATTTAAAATTGATATTAAAACCCAACCCAGATATTTTGCAAGATGTTTGTAAATTGCCCAAAAAACCGCTGACGATTGGTTTTGCCGCAGAGACCAAAAACCCCCTTGAAAATGCCAAACTCAAGCTCAAAAATAAGGGCTGTGATGCGATAATTTTAAATGATGTTTCAGGGGCTGATTTTGGCTTAAATGTTGATGAAAATGAGGTGGTTTTTTTGAGCCAAAATTATCAGCAAAAAATCGCCAAAACCAGCAAACAAAAAATCGCTAAAAAAATCTTAGAAATCTTCATTAGAAAATTCTTATAAAGAGGAAAAAAGCTTGATAAATCAAGGCTCAATAGAGTTACTCACAAAACTGTGGATAAAGCTGTTAATAACTAATTAAAAAATAGCAAAAACCTTGCTATATTGCACTTTTTTATGGTTTTGAATAAAAACT
>JAAOIF010000156.1 GCA_015163925.1 Candidatus Thioglobus sp. | reverse complement strand
GATGTGGCTTTTTCTTCCCTTTGGTTTGGTGGCATTTTTGGATGGAAATAGTAATGCCGCGTTCGCGCTCTTCTGGGGCATTATCAATATCGCCATAATCCTTAAATTCGCCGCCTGAGACTTCAGCCATAACCTTAGTAATAGCCGCTGTGAGCGTGGTTTTGCCGTGATCCACATGCCCGATAGTGCCGACATTTACATGGGGTTTGGTTCTTTCAAATTTTTCTTTTGACATTTTATTCTCCTATTTCTAAAAAAACTTACACAAACTACTTGGAGCTCACCAGCGGATTTGAACCGCCGACCTCTTCCTTACCAAGGAAGTGCTCTACCGACTGAGCTAGGTGAGCACAACCCTTTACCACTTTGGAGCGGGTAACGAGAATCGAACTCGTCTCATTGGCTTGGAAGGCCAAGGTAATACCAATATACGATACCCGCAAATCCTATTACACCGCTTCATTGGTGGAGGGGGAAGGATTCGAACCTTCGAAGGCAGAGCCGACAGATTTACAGTCTGTTCCCTTTGGCCACTCGGGAACCCCTCCAAAAAAGCAATCGGGTATTATCCCATAACTATTTTTCAACTGCAAGATTTATTATAACTTTTTTTTATGGGGTATTTTATGGGTGATTTTCGCCATTTTCCACGCTGTGACACGGGAATTGCCCTATCTGGGATTGCTAATTCTTAATGCAGCGGACTGAATGGCCTCTGCCGCGATGATCGTTTAGTGCTAATTTTGTTTTTCCTGACACTACCATAAAGTGGACTGCTTGCTGACCGCCCTCCTTAATGCCGGGGGTGCTGCTCCATAGTTTTGCTTGTTTATTTACGCCAATGAAAGTTGAATTTTCCTTTAAAAAACCAGAAGATGGTATTTTAAGATTGGAACTAAAACCTCCAGCAGCGCCAGATATCCAAGATATAAATTCAGTATTCCATTCCTCTTTGCTCGGCACTCTAAAGCCGGTTGGGCAAATGCTGGAGCCGTCAATTCTGCTCCAAAATGCTTGGCGTCTTGCGCCGTTATTATCAACGCCGACACTCAGCCAGTCTGCTTTCTCATTACCAACAAAGCCATCTGAATTATTCACTCCATTAATTTCTATACCTCGCAGATCCTGATACTCAAGCTGGTTAATTTTAGCGCCAAATTCATTACTTCCAATCACTATACTTCTGGGGCCGTCAATGTCTGAAGCATGCCTATCTGCCCAGCGACCCCATTGGAAATAGTGGCCTCGTTCAATTATTTGAATATTACTATCCAAAGGCACTCTCTGGGCGCCAAGATTTCGGTCCATCCAAACTCTATTATCAGCGCTGACAACAGTTTTAAAGACAAAATCATGCGGCACGGCAACAGCTTGTTTGGAATTGGTAAGTGACTCAACTTCATTGTCAATTGTGGTAACCAAAAAGTAATGTTTTGCTTTAGCAGCGCCCAAATCCATTATTAATTTATTATCTATTAATTCTTCAAAATCAGCCATCGGAGCAGGATTTCCTTGGCTACTTTCTAAGTCATTTGCAGATTGATAAATTCTATAATTAGTAGCGCCGGAGACCACAGGCCAAGAGAGTTCCACTTGATTTGCAACTCCGGTGGCGACTACTGTAAGGGCGCTGGGAGCAGCTCGCATAATTCCGGGAGCTGGCGGCAAAACTCGGAAAACTTGCTCTGTGAAAATTCCGCTGCCGTCAGCCGCTGTGGCAACCAAAACAGCTACCCCTTCGCCGATTCCGCGGACGATATTGGAATTATTAATACTGGCAAAATTATCTCCAGATTTAACCGACCAAATAATATCTTTGTTGCTGGCGTTGGCTGGAGAGGCCGTGGCAGTAAGGGGGAAACTGGCATTTTTAGTGATTTCATTTTCGCTGGTAATAGTAATTTCGGCGACTTTCACACTCACTGGCACATCTGCAATAGTAATGCTACTTTCCCTGATGCAACGCACCTGAGAGCCTTGAGCCTTGCTGGCATTCACAACACTTGAGCCACTCATACCGATTTGCAAATTTTGCCCATCAATCATCCAGTAATTAGCAGATTCTGAAGTGTTAAGAGTTCCAGTATTAGCACGAAATCCGGCATTTGGCAATTTGAGATTTGAGGCAAAAGCAGTAGAATTATTCCAATTATCTGAGTTTTCTGTTCTGAAATTCTCTATTGTTGGAACTTTAAAGCCAGCCGGACAAATGCCTAAGCCGTCAATTTTGCCCCAAAATTCTTGACGCTGAGAGCCGTCATCATCAACTGTGGCTACCCAATCATCAAATCCGGTAATAAATTGGGAATGGCTTGGAGTAATATTATTTTCTTGAGTGCTTCTGGTGATGCTGTTGCGAAGCTGATGCTGGTCTGTCGCCCTGCCCCATTGGTAATAACCGCCAAAACCATCGGCGTCATCAGCGCTTGTTGCCTCTCTGATAGCGCCAAGATTTCTATCCATCCAGACTGAATTTTGATTTCCGGCGACAGTAGCAAAAGCAAATTCTTGCCCTATGGCAGAGGCTTGCACGGGGCTGGTAAATGATTCAATTCCGCCCGGATGAACCGCCGTTACCAGAAAGTAAATTTTGGCAGAACCGTTTAAAACTAATGGAAATGAAGTCTCATTGATACTTGTAGCAGCTGGCAGCGGACG
>JAAOIF010000155.1 GCA_015163925.1 Candidatus Thioglobus sp. | reverse complement strand
CTCGGCTGAGAGTTTGCGCTATCCTTTCAAGCAATTGATTTTCTTGCATTTCACAGGTCTGATTTGAATTAGGATTTTTTGTTTAAAAAAGCCATTATCAAGCCCAAAATCAAAATTGACACAGCGGCATTTGCCAAGCCGGTATCACTGCATAAATTAGGCGCTGAAAACGCCGCCTGACAGGCAGTTTCGCTGCTGACAATCCAAGTAGGCTCCCAGCCGAGTGGAGTAAAAATATGGAAAAATACTGCCCCAGCCATTACCACTGATGCCATCAAACCGCCGATGCAGTGGATTTTTGCCCTTTGCCGCCAAAACACAATCGGCGATAATAGGACTAAAGCTGTGGCTAATTCGGCAATTCCTATCAAAATCGCCCCGTAATCGGCAAATAATTCGCCAAGTGTTATGTCAATTGTCTTGCCAATCCAATCGCCGATTGTGGAAAAAATGTGCTGCGGCTCAAGGGCAGTTTCATCAAATTTGTAAAATAATGAAGTGATAAATACATATGCCGCCCACAGGGAAATTGCCCAGCTGGCTGCTACTTTTGTTGTGTTATTAATCTTCATTTTATCTCCTTGCTAATTTTAATTCGGTTTATTATAAACGATTTAATGCCTTGCCACTGTCCAATACTGAGCGCACAATTTCGCCGGCTTCAGCCAAATTTCGGGCTTTTTCTGTGTGCCAAAGTACCAAACTGCCAGCCAAAACCAGCCCATCATAAAACATTCCGCGCTCGCCCGAGAGTGCCGATTTGCCTAATTTGACTGTGTGATTTGCCAATTTAGTAATATCATTTTCCACTGCCAAGCCCTCTGGAAAGCCGATGGCACGCATATTTTGGCTAATATTTAAGTCTGCTGGATTTATATCAACCCGATTTTTTTCATCAATTCCATGATAAGAAATCATCAAACCTTGCTGCCGCAATGACGGTATCACGCCGCCCTCCACCCCGCGAACCAACAGGGCTGTGTCCATTCCAGAAGCATTCGCCAAATGCGCATAAATCGGCGGATAAGGCTTATGAACATAGCCCAAAATCGCATGAGTTTTCTTGCCCTTCAGCGCCCCAATCAGCGTTTCAACAGTATTAATAACACTTCTCTTAATAATTTTATTCCGCAGCGGAGCCAAATTATGCAGCCCTTTACAATAACTATTTTGGTCAATATAAGCCCAGCCGATGGACGGATTTTCTATGCGTGATTTTGCCTCAGCGCTTGAAGAATCCACGCTCAAACCCAGCGCCTGATTGATGTGCCGATGGGTCAAACCAAATTTTGGTGAAATGCTATCAAGCCCGTGAATCACAGTCGGCAAGCCTAATTCAGCCAACAGCGGCGGCAAAAAAGACGACACCGGAATGGAGCGATTGTAGCCGCTGTAAGGGTCGCCCAAATCCACCAAATCATCAACGCCGACTTGCTGCTTATCACTTTGAGCCAAAATCGCCGCCAAAATGCCCTCGTTTTCCTCCATAGTTTCCCGTTTCATCCGCAATGCAATCAGGAAAATCGCCGCTTGCACCTCATCAATTTCGCCTTTGAGTATTGCTTGCATACCGGCTTTCGCTTCAGCAAAATCAATGTTTTTACTCAAATCCGGACCAGTTGCAATCCGCTGAATTATTGATTTTATTAGTGTTTTTGAGTTCATAAATTTATATATATTTGCCCGTTTTGTTGTTTGACCGGATAGGTTTTCAAGTCATCAACTCCGTCCTCAGAGCTGCTGCCGGTGGCTAAATCAAAGCTAAATCCATGCAAGGAACACTTGATTCTATTGCCTTTGAAGCAGCCGAGTGTGAGTTTTACGCCCTCGTGCGGGCAGTGATTTTCGCCGCAATACAGCTTGCCATTATTGAGAGTTACAAATAATTGCTTGCCAGCCGCATTAAATTCAAGCATAGTCCCCTCTTGCGGCGAATTTTCCAATGCCTTAATCCACATCAAAAAAACCTCCAAGTTCTATTAGAATCCAACTGTTTGGAGCATTTGCTCAGTTGCTGCCGATAGCGTTTTGCGTTGATTTCCACTTGCTTAGCAGCGCTGAGTAAGAATTTTTTGCCTTGATGAGTTTTGCTGTTAAAACCACCATGCCCCTCGTGATAAGCCAAATATTGGTTGTAAGCATCTGTCTTAGCAATTTTGGAAATTTTGCTGGATTTATCCATATACCAAGCCACAAAATCCACCGCATCGGCAAAATTATTCCGCTCGGCGTTAGAGTTGCCAGAATCCCGCTGATACCAACGCCAAGTGTCATCAACCACTTGTGCAAAGCCATAAGCAGAGGTCGGGCGAGTCCAAGGAATAGCGCCAAATAGCTTATCTCTGGGCGGTTTTGCATTTGAGGCAAAATGCGATTCTTGGTTGATAATGGCTAATTGCACAGATTTTGGCGACTGATATTTTGCCTCGCTGGCTTTCACCGCCTGATACCAAGTCACTTTGCGGTCGAGCAAATCGCAAATATTGCTAATTTCAACAGGCGGCGTGGAAAAACAACCACTCAAAATTAGCGCCGGCAGCGCCGTTAATAATAGTTTCATTTGGGAAAAAACAGCTGATAAATAATAATAATTTGCATAATAAATAATATTGTAAATAAAATTTTAATATCTCCGTTGCCACTGGAATCAGCCTGTTTGAAGCAAATCG
>JAAOIF010000154.1 GCA_015163925.1 Candidatus Thioglobus sp. | reverse complement strand
TAAAATTTGGTGATTTTTTAGCAATGAATCAATCAAAACTTTGGCACTCAAAAACTCGCCCATAGACACGCAATGCACCCAGACGACAGGGTTTTTAATAGGTTTGATAAATCCAAAACGCTCGCCGGCGCGGCGGAGATTGTGATTTTTTGCTAATTTGAATAACGCTAACGGCAAAAAAACGCAACTTAGCAAACTGTATAGAAATCGCATTGTGGCAGGTATAATGTCTGAAATTAGTATTTTAGCGGTTTTTGAAGTCATTGTATGAAATTTGTAGATTTGGCAAGTATTCGCGTTGAGGCTGGCAAGGGCGGCGCAGGTTGTTTGGGCTTTCGGCGGGAAAAATTTATTCCTGACGGCGGCCCTGACGGCGGCGATGGCGGCGATGGCGGGCATGTGTATTTTCGTGGGCAAGAGGGGCTGAACACGCTGAGTGAATTTCGTTTCAACAGGCTGTTTCGGGCGAAAAATGGTCGCCCCGGTTCTGGGCAAAATAAACGCGGAAAATCTGCCTTACATCTGACTGTTGAAATGCCGCTGGGGACTAAGGTTTTTGACCTTGAAACTGATGAAATGATTGGCGAAATTATGCGTCATAATCAAACTTTATTAGTGGCTAAAGGCGGCTTTCACGGGCTGGGAAATACTCGTTTCAAATCAAGCATTAACCGTGCGCCACGAAAAACTACTCCGGGCACTCCGGGCGAGGCGCGTGAGATTGGGCTGGAGCTAAATATTATGGCGGATATTGGCTTGCTCGGAATGCCGAATGCCGGTAAGTCAAGCCTGATTCGGCAGATTTCCAGTGCGCGGCCGAAGGTGGCAGATTATCCATTTACCACTTTGCAGCCGTCTTTGGGCGTGGTATCACTGGGCGGAGAGCATTTGGTAATTGCCGATATTCCCGGTTTGATTGAAAATGCCAGCGCCGGTGCGGGCTTGGGATTTGAGTTTTTACGCCATTTATCAAGGGCAAAAGCGTTATTGCATATTGTGGATATTTTGCCAGCAGACGGCTCGGAGGCGGCGGAAAATTATTTTATTATTGAAAAAGAATTGGCAAAATATGATAAAAATTTTGCTGATAAGCCAAGGTTTTTGGCAATTAATAAAATTGATTTATTAGTAGAAAAAGACCGAGAAAAAATCGTCAAAAAATTCCTCAAAACCATTGCTTATAAGGGAAATGTATTTACGATTTCGGCGTTAAGTGGCTTGGGCTGCAAGGATTTGACTTATAAATTATTTGAATGGATGAAAACGACAAATGACTAAAAAAAGATGGGTGGTGAAAATTGGCTCGGCGCTGCTGACGAATAATGGCAAAGGGCTTGATAAGTCAATGATAGCCGAGTGGGTGGAGCAAATTATCAAGCTAAATGCGGATGAAATTGAGGTGATTTTGGTCTCTTCTGGGGCGATTGCTGAGGGCATTGGGCGAATGGGTTGGGACACTCGGCCGGAGGATTTGCATCAGCTGCAAGCCGTTGCTGCTATTGGGCAAATGGGTTTGGTGCAAACTTATGAAACGATTTTTTCCAAGCATAATCGGCACACGGCGCAAATTTTGCTGACCCATGATAATCTGACTAATTCGCAGCGTTTTGAAAATATTTCCTCAACTCTGAACAACCTGTTATCTTGGGGCGTGGTGCCGATTATTAACGAAAATGACACGGTGGCAAACGATGAAATTAAATTTGGCGATAATGACACTTTGGCGGCTTTGGTGGCGAATTTGGCTGGCGCTGAAAAGCTTATTATTTTGACCGACCAAGAGGGAGTTTATGACGGCGACCCGAGGGAAAACGCCGGCGCAAAGCTAATTAGCGAGATTGCTGTGGATGATAAAAAACTCACTAAAGTTGCCGCCAGAACCAGTGGCTCATTCGGCAGCGGCGGTATGTACACCAAAGTATTAGCCGCCAAAACCGCAGCAAAATCCAACACTACAACAATTATCGCCTCCGGCAAAGCCAAAAATATCCTCACCCGCCTCCACTCCGGCGAGCGCGTGGGCACGCTGATTCGTTGTAAATAAACGCTTATGATTGCATATATCGGGCTGGGTTCAAATCTTAATAACCCTAAAAAGCAGATAAAAAATGCGGTTTTGGCGCTGGATGCTGGGGAGGATTTGCAGGTAACGGGGCTGTCGAGTTTGTATCAGTCGCCGCCGCTGGATGGCTCAAATCAGCCGGATTATCTCAATGCAATTTGTCGGATAAATACGCATTTGACGGCGTTGGAGCTGTTGTATTTTTGCCAACGGATTGAGGAAAATCAGCACAGAATTCGTGAAAAAAAGTGGGGCGCACGCACGATTGATTTGGATATTATTTTATACGGGGCGCAGGTTGTGGCTTCCAAACAGTTGGTAATTCCACACCCGGAGATGATGAATAGAGCCTTTGTGCTGCTGCCTTTGGCGGAAATTGAGGCTGATTTAAAAGTGCCGGTTTTGGGCAAAATTAGCGATTTGATTGATAAGCTAAATGACTTTAAACTGCAAAAATTATGAAATTATCTGAGCTAAAAACCTTCAAGCAAACTGGTGAAAAAATCGCCTGTCTGACGGCTTACGATTCCTCGTTTTCCAAGTTATTTGACGGCTGCGGAATTGATGTAATTTTGGTCGGAGATTCGCTGGGAAATGTGCTGCAAGG
>JAAOIF010000153.1 GCA_015163925.1 Candidatus Thioglobus sp. | reverse complement strand
TGGAAAATTTGGTTGTGGCTGACGATGGGATTTTGAATTATGTATAAATTAGTATATTTATCTTGCCCGGTGTAACGGTCAATCGGCTGGGAAATTTGGCTCAAATGCTTTAACATTTTCTTAGCGCCAGAATTATTTATCAAATAAGCATAAGTTCCAAATCTGATTTGAACAGGCCGCCTGATGGTATTATTTTTGAGTTTTTTGCTATACCAAATATTGTGTTTAATCCTTGCCTGATAATGGTTTGTTGCTAAAAGTATCAATTCCCAATCTTTAGGCAAATCATCAATTTGCTGGATAAAATCTAATAATTTATCATCAAAAATTGCATCATCTTCTAACACTAATGCAACTTGCAAATTATCCAAAATCATTTGCTCATAAATGCTTTTATGGCTTAGAACACAGGCGATTTCGCCTTTAGTCATTCCACGATTTATGTTTTTGATTGATTGCTTTTCTGAGTAAATATTTTTGATGGTTTCAGTAGATAATAATTTTCCATCCACTGCCTCAATAAACTTAGCTTTGAGGTCAAATTTCGCCAAGAGATTTTGCATATATTGCCTTCTTTTTGTATCTCTTTTGAGATTGATAATAAAAATTGGAATGTTGGTTTTTTGCATTTAATTATCGCCTCCGAACAAATCCCGAGTGTAGATTTTGCCCGCCACATCAGCCAAATCAGCACTTAGCCGATTAGCCACAATCACTTCGCTTCGGCGTTTAAATTCGGCTAAATCTTGGATTACTGTTGCCTTGCAAAATTCACTTTTATTGAGTGCCGGCTCGTAAATCAGCACTTTAACGCCTTTGGATTGCAGGCGTTTTAGAATGCCCTGAGCGCTGGAATCTCTAAAATTATCCGCACCATTTTTCATAATTAGGCGATAAATTCCAACAATTTTAGGATTTTTAGCCAAAATACTATCGGCAATAAAATCCTTGCGAGTCCTGTTACTATCAACGATTGCGCTGATGAGATTATTTGGCACATCGGCATAATTCGCCCTCAGCTGCTTAGTGTCTTTCGGCAGGCAATAGCCGCCATAACCAAACGATGGATTGTTGTAATATTCGCCAATTCTGGGGTCCAAACACACGCCTTTGATGATTTGCTTACTGTCCAAATTATGGCTCTGGGCGTAAGTGTCTAATTCGTTGAAATACGCCACCCGCATAGCCAAATAAGTATTACTAAATAATTTAATCGCCTCGGCCTCAGCGGAATTTGTGAATAGAATTTTGATGTCAGTTTTGCTTGCCCCCTCAACCAATAAATTTGCAAATTGTTCGGCGCGTTTTGACTTTTCGCCAATAATAATTCGCGCCGGATTCAGATTGTCAAAAAGTGCCGAACCCTCACGCAAAAATTCAGGCGAAAAAATGATATTATTAGTATTAAATTTTTTGCTAATACTTTTGGTGTAACCGACTGGAACCGTTGATTTAATCACCATAACGGCGTTTGGATTGACGCTAATTACACTTTTAATTACTGCCTCAACGGCTGCGGTATCAAAATTATTACTATCAGAATCGTAGTCAGTCGGCGTGGCAATAATGACAAAATCTGCGTTTTTATATGCCAATTTTTGCTCTAAAGTAGCAGTGAAATTTAAACTTTTATTGGCTAAAAAATCCTCAATTTCAGTGTCTTTCAGCGGGCAGATTTTAGCATTCAACTGCGCAATTTTCTCAGCCACAATATCAACTGCCACAACCTCATTTTGCTGCGCTAACAACATCGCATTAGCAAGCCCAACATAGCCCATTCCAGCAATAGCAATTTTCATAATTTTCCTGTTTTGTGTAAGGCTGAAATTTTACCTTATTCCCTCTGGTTCGTTATTATTTAAAATAGTGTCAAATAATGGTGTCAAAAAAGTATAATCAACGCCTGTGAATAATAAACATCGTAAAACTTTAAATAAAATAATGACTGTGCCAGTTTTGGCAAGCATAGAATTTGATGAAGTGGCGAGGTGTTTGCAGGCGATGGGCTATGAATTTCAACAACGAGAAGGCTCAAGAGTTGCGTTTATTATTAAAAATGAAGAATTGCCATTGCACAAACCGCATCCGCAAAAGGAATTAAAAAAATATGTGGTGCGGAATTTGCAAAAATTTATAACCAATACTGAGGATTTATTATGAATTACAAAGGTTACGAGGCGTCCGTTTTTTATAGCGAAGAGGATAATTGCTTAATCGGCGAGGTGGTTAATATTGAGTCGCCGACAATTATTGCTTTTGATGCGACTAATGTGGAGGATTTAAAGGCTGAATTTCATACAACTATTGATAATTATTTGCAACATTCTAAGTCGCCAAAAAAACCGATGAGTGGGAAATTAACACTGCGAATGACGGCAGAAACTCATGCGAAAGTTTTGAGTGTTGCCAGAACTCATGGGCTGAGTGCTAATAAATTTATCAACCAAACAATAAAACAGCGGATAGAGGCTTGATTGCTAAATTCTGCTAATTATTGACTTTTCCACACGGCATCAATCATTGCCACAGCATCACAGCCGGCGGCAAAGGCTTGGGCTTGATTGCTGAAATTAATTCCGCCGATGCCATGATGTTTCGCATATGAGCGTGGTGGATGTGAAAGGCGCTGATGCAAAGGCGTTTTTGCGCAAGCTGATTGCCAATGATGTGGCGAAATTGCAAGCTACCGGCAAGGCGCTGTATGGCTGT
>JAAOIF010000152.1 GCA_015163925.1 Candidatus Thioglobus sp. | reverse complement strand
ATTGCTTGCTAAAATTTGATTAAATGTCAAGGCGACACCCGACCGGCAGAGATATTAACGGAATTATCCTATTGGATAAGGCTTCTGGGCTGACCTCAAATGCTGCTTTGCAAAAAGTCAATGGCAAAGCGAAACATCAGCTTTGAGAGTAAATGCTGCGGCAGCAAATATTGCAAAAAAATCATTGAAAATTACCTTTTTTTAACCAATTTTTTGCTGAATAAATTTCAACGCTTCATCAAATTTTATCTCGATTTTTTCATCAGCATTTCTGGATTTATACTCCACATTGCCGCTGTCTGCGTGGGTATCGCTCAAAACCAGCCGGTGTGGAATGCCTAATAAATCACTATCGGCAAACAATATTCCGGCGCGTTCCTTGCGGTCATCAAGCAGCACTTCAACGCCGGCGGCTAAGAATTTTTGATACAAATCGTCAGCTAATTTTTTCACCCGTGTTGATTTATTATAATTAATCGGCACAATCACCAACTGAAACGGGGCAATTGATACTGGAAAAATGATGCCGCGCTCATCATAATTTTGCTCAATCGCCGCCGCAATCACGCGAGTAACACCAATGCCGTAGCAGCCCATACTCATCACCACCGCTTTGCCCTCTACGCCGATGACATTTGCATTCATCGCTTTGGAATATTTATCGCCGAGCTGGAAAATATGCCCGACTTCAATGCCGCGTTTGACCACTAATTTGCCCTTGCCGTCCGGCGATTTGTCCCCTGCCACAGCGTTTCGCAAGTCCGCTTGCTCAAATTTTATCCCCGCCCAATTTGCGCCAGTGAAGTGATAATCCCACTGATTTGCCCCACAGACAAAATCGCACAAAACGGCGGCGGCATAATCCACAATCAAGCCAATCGGCAAATCCTGCACGCCGATAAAGCCTTTTTTCAATCCTAATTTTTTAATTTCAGCATCACTTGCCAGCTCAAAATCACCTAATAAATTTTGCGTTTTTATCTCATTTAATTCATGGTCGCCGCGGAGTGCCAAAGCCTTGAAACCGCCGCCAGCCTTTACTATTAAGGTTTTTACACATTGAGTTTTAGTAACGCTTAGAAATTTTGAAACCTCTTCAATAGTAGTTTTTTTCTTGGTCAAAACCTCAGTAATTTTAGCTTGTGGCTTGCAAGTTTTTTCTGATTTTGCAAAGGCAACTTTTTCAATATTTGCGGCATAATCGCTCTTATCAGAAAAGCAAATTGCGTCCTCGCCAGACTCCGCCAAAACATGAAATTCAATAGAACCTTCGCCGCCGATAGCGCCAGAATCTGCCAAAACCGGACGATAATCCAAGCCTAATTTATCAAAAATTTTGCAATAAGTTTGGTGCATTTTGTCAAATTCCGCCTGCAAACTTGTTAAGTCCAAATGAAAAGAATAAGCGTCTTTCATAATAAATTCTCGCGCCCGCATCACCCCAAAACGCGGGCGAATTTCATCACGGAATTTGGTTTGAATTTGATAAAAATTCACCGGTAATTGTTTATAACTCCGCAAATATTGCGCCGCCAGATTAGTAATAACTTCCTCATGCGTAGGCCCTAAGCAAAAATCCCGCTCGTGGCGGTCGGTAAAACGCAGCAGCTCCGGGCCATATTCTTCCCACCTGCCGGACTCAATCCACAGTTCCGCCGGTTGTGCCATCGGCATTAGTAATTCTTGCGCGCCGGATTTATTCATTTCCTCACGGGACTGGGTGGCATTGATGAGTTTGATGCGCTGGGGGTATTGTTTGGAACGGGCGATATAGGCTTGGCGGACGCGGTTGAAAAACGCCAAATCCTCAAGTTCTATGCGGTCTTTAGCGCCTCTGGATTCCACCCGTTGCATTCCAATTTCAACCGGCACATCTAATAGCAAGGTCATATCGGGGGTGAAATCCGCCATAGTCCATTTTTCTAACTCGGCAATCCGCGCCATCTCCAAGCCTCTACCGCCGCCCTGATAGGCATACGAGGCATCGGTAAAGCGGTCGCTCAGAACCCAGTCGCCACGGGCTAAAGCCGGCATAATTTTGCTGTAAATATGTTCATTTCTGGCGGCAAATATCAATAATAATTCGGTATAAGCGTGCATATTTGAGGAAGTGTTGAGCAGTAATTTGCGGATTTCCTCGCCCAAATCCGTGCCGCCGGGCTCACGCGTAAGCGCCACTTTGATATTTTTGCCTGCCAAATATTTGCAAATAAAATCAATTTGCGTGCTTTTGCCTGCCCCTTCTACGCCGTCTATGGTGATAAATTTTCCGGTTTGCATACGGCTATTTTAAGCAAAATCATCGGCTGTGTGAATTGATAATGCAAAAAAACCTGCAATTCAGCCTGAACAAAAACTGTCACTCTGAACAAGATTTGAGGGTCTCCACTTACAAAATGAGATTCTTAAATCAAGTTCAGAATGACACGGGCAAGGCTCGTGTCACAGTGTGGCTAATTTTGAATACAACGGACTGGATAACCATTAGCAGCATCTTGGCTGTTGATCTGTGCACCAGAAAAGTCATTGAAAGCGAGAGTATATTTCTTAGACTCGTCAGTTTCATCAGTAGTGATACTCCAATAAAGGCCAAAAGTAGCATTAGATGAGCCCCCTCGGCGACTACTATTGCGAGCAGCTGGCCATTTAAGGTTTGATGCAAAAGCTCTTGCTACAGGTAACAAAGAAGTGTCCCAAGAATTTAACTCATTCTCTAATTCATCCCTTGTTGGCAC
>JAAOIF010000151.1 GCA_015163925.1 Candidatus Thioglobus sp. | reverse complement strand
ATTTTGGTGCTTGATGCTACCGGCATTACTCGTGGCGTGGCTCCGCTGATTAGCGGCTATCAGAATTTTGATAAAGACCTTGAAATTGCTGGGGTAATTCTCAATCAGGTGGCAGGTGCGCCATGAATGGTCACCGAGAGCGTCATCACTAACAATAATGAGAAAAAATTACTGGAAATCACCGTTACTTTCCAGCCCAAAAAAGCCAAAATTCCAGTCATCATCAGCGCCGCACTAATGCTAATTCCAATCGGCATCAGCACCCAGCGAATGCCTTTAAAAATCAGCGCTAAAATCAGCGTCATCAGCCCAATAACCGCAAGGCTAAAAACGATTAAATCGCTGTTAATATAGCTGATAATATCGGTGGTAATCATCGGAACTCCGCCCAAAAATAGCGAGGCTTTATCACGATATTTATCAATGGTGGAGCGGATTTGAGCGATGGTTTCGGCTTGAATTTTGCTTTGCAAAGTGGCATCTTTTAGCACTTGATTTTCCAAGACTTTAAGCCGTTTTATTTGCTCTTCTGAGAGCTGATTATTAGCACGCTGAAAACGCATTTTATTACGCTCGGAGCGGCGTTGCTGGAACTGCTGATTGCTTTTTAAAGTGACCAAAACTGCTGTGGTTTTGCCGTCCGGACTGACCAAATTATTAGCATACAAAGGCGATGTTTTGAACTCTTGAGCGGCAAGTTTCAGCTCGGCATTGCCCTTGTCAATACTGATGCTTTTGCCGGCTAATTCAATCAGCGACAGGGGCGGCGAGCGAAACAGCGGCACATCCAAAATACTGGTCACCGAGCGCACTTGCGTGATGGCTTGCAGGTCTTTTTTCAGGCCGGATAAATGCGTAAGCTGGGCGGCATCGAGCAGATTATTTTCCACCTGATAACTAATTACCAAGTAATCATCCGAGCCATAATTTTGCTTAATACTTTGGTAATATCGCAGATTTTCATCGCCCTCCAACACCAAAGAATCAGACGAGGCATCCAGCTGAAAATTGGGAATTTGCATCACAAAAAATCCCACTATTAGCAGCAAAAATACAGCAATCAGACGGTATTTTTTTAGCACTAAATCATAAAGAAATTGCATAATAATTACTATTAAAATTCAAAACTTTGGGCAATTTCCAGCCCTTGCATTGTGTCTAAATGGGTTTCAAATAATGATTTTGTGACCCATTCGTGTTCGCTGGTGCGGGCGATGAGTTTGGCTTGCATCGCCGCCCCGCTGCCTTCTACGACAAAAATCCGCCCGCCGACATTCAGCAAATGGAAGTAACGACCGGTGATTTTTGGCACTGCCGCGCCGACCACCACCACATCAAAAAAATCATCCGCCGCCCAGCCCTGCGAGCCGTCCCCTACCTTCAATTCGGCGTTATTAATTGCCAATGCCTCAAGCTTATTTTTCGCCGCCGCGCTTAATTTTTCGTCAATCTCAATGCTGGTAACGGATTTGCATAATTTAGAAATCACAGCAGTCAGATAGCCGCTGCCAGTGCCAATTTCCAAAACCGTTTCATTTTTCTGAATATTCAAGGCATCAAGCGCCCGCCCCTCAATTTTCGGACTGAACATTTTGGCGTTGTCACTCAGCGGAATTTCCATATCAGCAAACGCCAGATTTTTATATTTTTCCGGCACAAAAAACTCTCTGGGCGTGTCCCGCAGGGCATTATTAGCAATATAATTTAGCCCTCCCCATGGACGAATTTGGCTGTCAATTGCGTTTTCTCTGGCTTTTTGTGTATTCATAATTTTATTTTTTAATCGAAAATATTTGCTAATTTTAATACAATTTCAAAGCCCGACAGGCAAAAACACCAGGATTTTTTATTTATTTTAAATGCCTATTTTCCACACATTTTTTTCCAAAAAAGCCTCAATCGTTTGCCGATTAGCCTTATTTAGCAAATTGGAATAAGAGATTTTTTCCATTTTTGCATAATCGGCAAGTTTGATAATTTTTCTGCAGGACAAATAAGCCAAGCGTTTATGGAACGAATTTGACAAAGCCAAATACACAATCTCCTCCATTTTTTGGACTTTGCCGGTCAAATCATACTCAGAAAATGCGTCATAATACTGCGCCCGATTGATAAATTTAATGTTAATCGGCACATGCCCCGCCTGCATCAATAGGTAATTATTGATAACTCTGCCGATTCTGCCATTGCCGTCAATAAACGGATGGGCGTGCTCAAACGCTAAGTGCAGGGCGGAAATCCGGGTAACAATATTTTGAGTATCAGAAGTGTAATATTCAAATAAAAGATTTTTCATTAGCCGATTTAGCTCGCTCGGCATCGGGGCAATATGGCTTCCAACCCGCACCAGCTCGCCATTTTCCCTAAACCGACCAGCGATTGTGTCATCAATATTACTCATTAACATTTTGTGCAATAACAAAATTATTGAGGTGTCCAACTGGCTTTTTTCCGTCTTTTTATTGACATAACGCATTACCCGTTCTAAATTTTTCGCCTCAAATATTTCCCGTGCCGAAACATAACGATCCAAATCTATCTCAAGCAAGATTTTTTCAGTTTCCTCTAAGCTTAAAGTCGAATTTTCAATTGCATTTGAGTTGTAAATATTTTCCGATATTTCTGCACTATCAATCAACTCAAGCACCGAGTTCTTGCCCTCAATAGCTTGGTAATAACGCTTTTTTAAGGACTCAATTTTTGCTTGTTGGCTCTTATTCATAATTCACGGTTTTTACAATAATATCGTGAATTTAACCACATTTCCCAAATATTTAATCGCCTCATCGGCGTTATCGCCTTTCATCATAACTCGGC
>JAAOIF010000150.1 GCA_015163925.1 Candidatus Thioglobus sp. | reverse complement strand
TTGTGTTCAGAGTTTTGTTGGCGATATTTTGCAAGTTCCGCCGATGTTTTCAGCGCTGAAAAAAGACGGCCAGCCGTTGTATAAATTAGCCAGAAAAGGGCTGAAAATTGAGCGGCAGCCAAAGAGAGGCTTACAAGCTGAGAAAGAAGCTAAAAAAACTGGTGTTTATTTCTCCTCAGACGAAGTGCTTGCAGAGTTAGAGGCGATGTTATTGAAGGCAGAATCTGAGCGATGACAGATGCGACTTATCAAGTTCGTTATACGCAAAACGCCAAGCAAGATATAAAACGACTATATGATTTTTTGTTAAAAGAAGATATTTCGCTTGCAAGACGGGCATTTGAAAAAATCCAGCTGTCGATTTCCTTGTTGGAAAATTTTCCATTTTCAGGCAGAAAAGTGTTTGGCGACAACAGTTATTTACGAGAATTACTAATCCCATTCGGCGCAAGCGGCTATGTTGCATTATTTAGAATACAAGACAAAAAAACTCTCAACATTCTAGCAGTGCGCCATCAAAAAGAGGTGGATTATTACTGATTTTATTACTAATTTATAGGGTCTAATTTTTCTTTTGCAACTGGCTGATTTAGCCACTCATCGGCTGTGTCAATATCAACTTTATTGCCGTGCAAATCCAGCATTTCAAGGTCGTTATCGTTCCAGCCTTTGATGCCGAGTTTGAGCGAGCGGACACTTGCAAAACCCATATCCTGCATACTTTTAGCGGCCAGTACTGAACGGTTTCCGGAGCGGCAAATCGTAACAATATTTTGGTCTCTGGCGGCTGCTAAAATCGGAATCGTATCGTCATAATTCCAGCAGCAAGCACCCTCCAAAATCCCTCTGGGAGCATTGATAGAATTGGAAATATGCATCATTTCAAACTCATCTTTTTGGCGAATATCCAATAAAATCAACGCCGGATTTTTGGCAATTTCCGCCGCCAAATCCCAAGGCATAATTTCCCCCACAGTTGCCAACGCTTTTGCCACTAATTTTTGATAATCGTTCATTTATAAACCTCATTATGCGTGCCGATGTCAATCAAAATTATTTGCTCATTTTGCACAATAAAATCCACCACAATCCGATATTTTAGATTGATAGAAATACTGTAATATTCTTGCAATCGCCCTTGCAGCTTATGCATTCTCAGGGCTGGATAATTGGGATTTACACAAAGTATAGCAATAGTTTTTTGGTATTGTGGAGCGATTTTTGGATGCTTTTTGAGGAATTTTTCCAACCTTTTTAAATAATTCTGAGTGGCAATAATTTGATAATTCATTTTAACAAATCATCAACATATTGAATATGTTGCGGCGCTGTTTGGGTTTTATAATCGCCATTTTTGAGGTCTTGCAGAGTTTGAATATACAGAATATCCAACTCATTTGCTCTAAAATCGTTGTAACGCTCAATGTCCAAAACCACATATTTGCTCTTGCCGTGAACCTCAATTATCGCCTCGCCATCTCGCTTTAAAGCATTATCAAAAACAGAAACGCCTTTGGTTTTTACCTGATTTGCCGTGATACTCATAATAGTTTTTAAATAGTACTTTGCAAAGTATTATATATAAAAAAAATTTACTTGCAATAACTTTTTTCAGTGACCAAAACTGCGACTTCAACCCTTGAGGAAAGTGCTAATTTTTTGAGAATTGATTTCACATGGAGCTTGACCGTGCCGTCAGCAATGCCGAGTTCTCGGGCGATAACTTTGTTGCTATGGCCGCTGGAAATTTGGCAAGCCACTTGCTTTTCACGCTTAGTAAGTGTGTCAAAAGATGGCTCATCGCTAAGTTCATTCCGTAGGACTTTTGCCAAAATCCGAGTCATACCCTCGGCGACAATAATCGCCCCAGAGCAAATTTCATTCAAGGCTGAAACCAATTCGTCCGGGTCCATATCCTTTAGCAGATAGCCTTGCGCCCCGTGTTTCAGGCATTCGCGCAAGTCATTTTCCTGCGTGCTGGTGGTCAGCATAATAATCGGAGTTTGCTGATTTTGCGCCTTGAGTGCCTTTAAAACCTCAATTCCAGACATCTGCGGCATTCGTAAATCCAGCAAAATAATATCAAGTTTCAGACTCGGAATTTCCGCTAACCCTTGCTCCGGCGAGGTGGCAGCGGTAGCGTTGATTTTGCGTGATTTTAATAATGCAATCAGCCCGTTGCGAAACAGGGCATGGTCGTCAATAATATAAACATTCATAGCTGCTGCTGAAACGACACAATCACCCGCGTGCCCTCATTTTCCTCCGATTCAATTTCAATTTTAGCACCCACCGCCGCCGCCCGTTCAGTCATAATATTCATCCCAATATTATTCCCCATAACGCCATTATCAATCTCATTTTTTTTAAAACCAATGCCGTCATCCTCAATCAGCAACTGACAATTCGGCGCAGCAGAAAGCAAAATCCGCACATTTCTCGCCTGAGCATGCTTGCGAATATTTGACAAAGCCTCTTGAGTAATACGCATAATTTGCATCTCGGTTTCCACCGAAAACGCCAATTTTCCCTCCACTTGCAAATAAGCATCAATGCCCTCGCTCGCCTTAAATTGCTTGGCTAAATTCGCCAGAGAAACCTCAATTCCTTGCGGGTCTAACGGCACTCTAAAATTGCCCATCAGCTCCCGCAGCTCTTGATTTGCTTGAGTAATATTTGCTTGCAAAGCGGTAAGATTTTTGCTCATATCAGCACTTTTATTTTGCTTGAGCAAATCCTCAAAAACAGTCACTTGCAGCTTCAAACTATAAATAGTTTGCGCCAGAGAATCGTGAATTTCTTGGGATAAAAACAGGTTGCCATCTGCTCCAATCACTCGCCGCAGCACGCATTCGCCGTTATCGTCTAAGGCTTGAGATTGCAAAAAGGCTTGCACGGCTTGGTTAT
>JAAOIF010000014.1 GCA_015163925.1 Candidatus Thioglobus sp. | reverse complement strand
CGGCACAGGCGCTGAAATCGGCAAAGTATTATTCAAATAATTATTAGCAAACCAGCCTAAAAATATGCCAAAAAATAAAAATAAAAATCTATTCAAAATCTTTGACATCTGGGCATGAGCAAAATAAATTTCGGTCGCCAAAAACATTGTCAATGCGTTTTACCGGCGGAAAATATTTGTTAGCTTGAAGTGATTTTAATGGATAAAAAGCTGCCTCTCTGGAATACGGATAATCCCATTCCAAAGCCATTTCAAGTGCGGTATGTGGGGCATTTTTGAGTGGATTATTTTGCTTGTCAAACTCGCCGCTGATGACTTTTTGCACCTCCGCATAAATACTTTTCATAGCAGTAATAAATCGGTCAATCTCAGCTTTTGACTCACTTTCAGTCGGCTCAATCATCAAAGTTCCTGCCACCGGAAATGACATCGTTGGAGCGTGAAAACCGTAATCCATCAGGCGTTTGGCGATGTCCTCTTCGCTGATGCCGCTGAGTTGTTTGAGCGGACGAATATCAATAATGCACTCGTGCGCCACAAAATTATTATCGCCCTGATACAAAATCGGAAAATAATCTTGCAGCTGATTAGCAATATAATTAGCGCTCAGAATGGCTACCTCAGTGGATTTTTGCATTCCAGATTTTCCGAGTAATTTGATATACGCCCAAGAAATCGGCAAAATTGAAGCCGAACCATACATCGCCGCGGCGACTGCATTTGAATTTTGCACCAATGGATTGCCCGGCAGAAACTTGGCTAAATGGGCTTTCACTCCGATTGGGCCCATGCCCGGACCGCCGCCGCCATGCGGAATTGCAAAGGTTTTGTGCAAATTAATATGCGACACATCCGCACCAAATTCGCCCATTCTGGTGATGCCGACCATCGCATTTAGATTAGCGCCATCCAAATAAACCTGCCCGCCTCGCCTATGAATAATTTCGCAAATTTGCTTGATTTCAGCCTCAAAAACCCCGTGAGTGGAGGGGTAAGTGACCATAATGGCTGAGAGATTTTTGCTAAATTTCTGCGCCTTTTCCTGCAAATCTACAATATCAATATTGCCGGATTTATCGCATTTTATAATCACCACTTGCATTCCAGCCATCACCGCACTGGCGGGGTTTGTGCCATGTGCGGAGGACGGAATTAGGCAAATATTTCGCTGATTTTCGCCAAGTGATTTATGATAAGAATGAATTGCTAAAAGTCCGGCAAACTCGCCCTGTGAGCCGGCATTCGGCTGCAAGGAAACTGCGTCATAGCCGGTGATTTCAGCCAAAGCATACTCCAAATCTGTGAATAATTGCTGATAACCCTTAGTCTGATTTTCCGGAGCGTAAGGGTGAAGAGTTGCAAAACCGGCAAGCGAAATCGTCTGCATTTGCACGGCAGCATTGAGTTTCATCGTGCAAGAGCCAAGTGCAATCATTGAATGATTTAGGGCAATATCCTTGTTTTCCAAGCGTTTTAAATAACGCATCATTGCAGTTTCACTGTGGTAATTGTGAAAAACCGGATGGGTTAAAAAATCAGTTTTCCTTAATTTCAAAGCCGAATTTTGCTCAAACTTCAAGCTAAAATCTTGCCCGAAAATTAGTAATAATTGCTCTAAATCTGCCTTAGTTGTGGTTTCGTCAAGGGCAATGGTCAGCTGATTTTTACTCAATAATCGTAAATTTATGCCTTGCTGCTGGGCTTTTTCAAACAGGATTTTGGCTTGATTTGTGTTAATTGTAAGAGTGTCAAAAAAATTATTATGGGCTAATTTAAAGCCTAATTTTTCCAAACTTTTGCCCAAGCCAACCGCCATTCTATGCACTCTGCCGGCGATTTTTTGCAAGCCCTCAGCGCCGTGATAAATGCCGTAAGCGGCTGCCAAAACTGCCAATAAAACTTGTGAGGTGCAAATATTGCTGGTGGCTTTGTCACGGCGGATATGCTGTTCGCGGGTTTGCAGGGACATTCGCATTGCCGAGTTGCCCAAAGCGTCTTTTGAAATGCCGATTAAGCGCCCGGGAATCATCCGTTTAAACTTGTCTCCAGAGCTTAAAAATGCCGCATGCGGACCGCCAAAACCCATCGGCACGCCGAAGCGCTGGGAGTTGCCAATAGCAATATCAGCCCCCATTTCGCCGGGAGTTTTCAGCAGGCACAAAGCTAATAAATCGCAGGCGACAATCGTCAAAACTCCGGCGTTTTTTGCTTTGGAAATTGCATCTGTCAAGTCGCAAACCTCGCCGTCAGTTGCCGGATAAGAAAACAGGCAAGCGAAGCAATCGGCGAAGTCATATTCCTCCACGCCGCCGACTACAAGCTCTATTCCCAAAGGCTTTGCGCGAGTTTGCAGAATTGTCAAAGTTTGCGGATGAGCGGTTTTATCAATAAAAAACTTGTTGGATTTGCTGTTTTTATTTGCCCGTTTTGCCATCATCATCGCCTCAGCAGCAGCGGTCGGCTCGTCCAGCAATGAAGCATTTGCCACATCCAAGCCGGTGAGGTCAATAATCATTTGCTGGAAATTTAGCAACATCTCCAAGCGCCCCTGCGAAATCTCCGCCTGATACGGGGTGTAGGCGGTGTACCAGCCCGGATTTTGCAAAATATTTCTCTCAATCACCGCCGGCATCAGGGTTTTGTAATATCCTTGCCCGATAAAATTAGTGTTTTGAATGTTCTGGGCGGCTAATTTTTTGGCTAATTCTAAAGTCTCAAACTCGCTGAGACCCTCATCTAACGCCATTTTATTACCAACAAAAATACTCGCCGGCACAGTTTTTTCCACCACTTCATCAATAGATTTGCAGCCGATACTGCCGAGCATAGCCTCAATATCCGCTGAATTAACGCCAATATGCCGGTTTAAAAATTCATTATTCATAGTTTTTAATATTAAAGAAAGGCGAATTTTACCCTAAACAAAATTCAAATTTTAATTATAATAAATCCGACTAAAACGCCCACCCAACAGGCTATCCACGGCATCAATCAGCTGCTGATTAGGGCTTACAAAATACTCTTTTGCCAAAGGAATATTGCCGCTGATGTGATTTGATTTATAGTGAATTTTGACCGGACACTTGCCCTGATGTTGTTTTAAAACTTCAGCTAATTGAGTAAAAAAACACTGCTGCTCGGCGCCCAGCAACACCTCAAAACTCTTGGCGTAAGCGGATTTTACCGTATCAATGTCTTGCATTTTATCCACCACTAATTGCCACTCATCGCGGTAATCTTTGTTGATTTTGCCGGAAACCACGACCACGCGCTCGGCAATTAATTGGTCACTAACAGCGCCTAACGCCTTAGAAAATACCACAGCATTTAGCGTCAGAGCGCCGTCCTCAAGCACCAGCAAAGCCATCTGCGAACCGTTTTTAGTAGTCCGATAATTCAGCTGTGAAATCAGCGCCAATACTCGGACTTCTTTGTTATTTCTAAGACTAATTTTGCTTGGCAAAACAGCGCCAATATTCGCCAAATCAGCTTTATATTCATCGGTCGGATGATGATGAAAATAATAACCCATAACGCTTTTTTCAAATTGCAAAGTCTGCATAAATGAAAAATCGGCACAAGGCACATATTTCACTTTATATTCATTCTCTTTTGCGCCAGAAAACAAGCCGCTTTGACCAATTAAATTATCGTTTTGCCGTTGCTCTGCTTGGCGTGCAGCATTTGGATAAGTTTTAATTAGGCTTGCCCGACTCACTCCAAAATCGTCCAAAGCCCCAGCATAAATCAAAGCCTCAACGGCAGTTTTGTTAAGATTTCTTTTCTCAATCCGCAAGCAAAAATCAAACAAATCCTGATACTGCCCATTGCCCTCTCGCTCCGCCACTAAAATCTCACACAAACCCTCGCCGACCCCTTTAATAGCGCCTAATCCATAAGTAATAGTTTGCTTATCGGTGATGCTAAATTCAAAGCCAGACTGATTAATATTCGGGCTTTTAATCATTATATTCATCGCCCGAACCTCGCTGACGGTAAAGGCAATTCTGTCATTTCGCATCATTCCTGAAAGCACACAAGCCATAAATGCAGCCGGGTGATGAGCCTTCAGCCAAGCGGTCTGATAGGAAATATAGGCATAAGCCACCGAGTGCGATTTGTTAAATCCATAGCCTGAAAATTTGTCAATCAGGTCAAAAATCTTATCGGCTTTTTTCTCGTCAATATTATTTTTACCAGCACCGGAGACAAAAACTGAGCGTTGTTTTTCCATCTCTGATTTGATTTTTTTGCCCATCGCCCGCCGGAGTAAATCAGCGCCACCAAGCGAATATCCAGCCATCACTTGAGCCGATTTCATCACTTGCTCTTGATACAAAAACACGCCGTTAGTAGGCGCTAAAATTTCCTCCAACGACTGATGCGGATACTTCACCGCCGCCCCGTGCTTGACATTTATATAATCTTCAACCATTCCAGCATCAAGCGGACCGGGGCGATACAAAGCCAACATTGCCACAATATCTTCAAAATTATCGGGTTTAAGTTTCTTCAAATAAGCTCGCATTCCATCTGATTCTAACTGGAAAATTCCGGTGGTATCAGCCGCTTGTAACAGTTTGTAAACCGAATTATCATCAAGTGGCAAAGTGTCAATATCAATCAATTCTGGGCTGAATTTTTTGGCGTAAATCAGCTTAACTGCTTTGTCAATTACGGTTAAATTTGATAAGCCTAAAAAGTCAAATTTGACCAATCCGAGTGCCTCAATTCCCTTCATATCAAACTGAGAAACCACCACATCAGCTGCCTTTTCGCCCTTATAAATCGGGCAAAAATCACTAATTTTACTCGGAGCAATTAGCACTCCGCCGGCATGCGTGCTGACATTTCGCACCAAGCCCTCCAGCTCCAGCGATAAGTCCATTAGCGCGGTTACACTTTCCTCAGAATCATAACGATTTTTCAGTTCCTCACAAAACCATTTATCCTTATTTTCTTTGGAATCATCCTCAGAAAAACGCCCCAAAGCACGAGACAGATTAATCTCCAAATCATTCGGAATTGACTTTGAGATTTTATCAACAAAACCATACGGATACCCCAGCACCCGCCCAACATCACGCACCACGCCCTTTGCGCCCATCGTGTCATAAGTAATAATTTGGGCAACCTTTTCAGCGCCGTATTTTTTCGCCACATATTCAATCACTTCATCACGCCGATTAGTGCAAAAATCAACATCAAAATCCGGCATAGAAACTCGCTCAGGATTGAGAAATCGCTCAAATAATAAGTCGTGTTTTATCGGGTCAATATTAGTAATCCCCAGCGCATACGCCACCAGCGAGCCTGCTCCAGAGCCACGACCGGGCCCCACGGGAATGGAATTATCTTTGGACCAGCGGATAAAATCTGCCACAATTAAAAAATATCCGGGAAACTCCATTTCAACAATTACCGATAATTCAAAAGCCAGCCGCTCATCGTATATTTTCCTATCAGCAGTAATGGTTTTTAGGCGATTATCAAGCCCAGCCTCAGATTCCTGCGAAAAAAACTCCGCCATACTCAAATCATTTGGGATTGGAAAATTGGGCAAATAGTTCTTTTTATGCAGCTCAAAATGCACATTACAACGCTTGGAAATCTCAATGCTATTAGTAATGGCTTCGGGCAAATCGGCAAATAATTTGCTCATCTGGGCTGCTGATTTTAGATATTGCTGATGATGATATTTCTTTTGCCGGCGCGAATCATCAAGCAAACCGCCTTGCGAAATGCAGATTCGCACCTCGTGTGCGTCAAAATCACTCTTCTGCAAAAACTCCACATTATTACTTGCCACCACAGCAATTTCCAGCTCCAACGCCAGCTCCACGCAAAGATGCAAATGCCGCTCATCAGGCTCCATACCGGTTCTCTGCACGCCGAGATAAAAGCGATTGCCGAAAACAGATTGCCAAAATTTAGCCTGATTCTTCGCCTCAGGCATCTGATTATTAAGCAAATGAGCGGCGACATCGCCGACCACCGGCAAGGAAATCATAATCAGCCCTTGCTGATATTTTACTAATTGCTCGGCGCTAATACTAACCCCATCAACACTTTGCCGCTCTAAATAGGATAAAGAAATCAGCTGAGATAAATTCAAATAGCCTTGCTGATTTTGACACAAAAGCAAAATCACACTGTTTTTGCCATCATTTTTTAAGCGTAATTCCGCTCCGATAATAGGTTTAATTCCAGCGCTAATTGCCGCTTTATAGAATTTCACCGCCGCAAATAAAT
This sequence comes from Candidatus Thioglobus sp., assembly GCA_015163925.1. GTDB lineage: Bacteria > Pseudomonadota > Gammaproteobacteria > PS1 > Pseudothioglobaceae > JAAOIF01. The sequence goes on along the minus strand of JAAOIF010000014.1, from coordinate 5,383 downwards.
TACCATTATCACTCAGAGCCAGCGCTTGCATTCCCAGTTGCTTGGCCTTTTCAAGCAATTTCGGAATGCGAATTAAACTATTCTCAACAGAATATTCACTATGGCAATGCAGGTGAACAAAGGCAGAATTTGACATAGCTAAGAGAACTTTTTGTAAACTTGTGCGTGGCTGCCGAGCATCACTAAGTTTAAAAAGGTGGCATCAATTTTGAATATTAGCAGCCAATCATATTTGATATGGATTGATTCAAAATCTTTTTTGAAGGATTTATCGGCCTTAATTTTCAGCGACATACTAACTTAAACTTGAAAATAATTCATCTACACTATCAAATACTTGTGTGTTTTTATTTTTATTAATATTTTCAATTCTATTACTTAGCTCATTTGATGGGATTTCTAAGGCAAATGGAATGGCTTTTTCTGCGGCTACTTTGGCTAAAAAAATATTCACAGCATCGCCAAAACTCAAGCCTAAATTAGAAAAAACCACTTTAGCATCTTGATAAAATTCCTTCTCAACCTTTAAGTTTGTTTGAATTTTCATATTCGCCTCGTTCAAAAATAATCATTATTATTATATAGCATTTACATCAGCACCGATATTCAAACAAAAAAAATACCCCTGATATGGGGCATTTTTTAGCGTTATTGTAAAGTTTAGAATCTAGTAGGACCAGCATTAGCTTGGTCTCTGGCTTGTCGCTGACCAAGTATGGCTTGGGTTTTGGCTTTAGCGACTAATTTCATAGCGCCTTTGACATCACCGGCTTTATATTTTTTATTAGCAGTTTTTAAAAACTTGCCAATATCACGCCATTCAAAGCCTAATTTTTTGGCCTTTTTTTGCTCGGCTTTGGCTGCTTTTACCGCAGATTTATACGAGCCGCCGCTGTTGCTGTTGCTGTTGCCGGTCGGGCTATTCCAGTTGTGCTCATGCTCTACTGCAACCAAATCGGCTTGAGTGGATAGGGCAAATAAAGTTACAAATATTGTTAATAGTAATTTTTTCATCATTTTCTCCTTATTCTCTGTATTCAGTGCCGGAGATTTCCATGCCATTACTCATAGCGGTATGAAAATACTCTAAATTGTTGTATGCGGCTTTTTGACGCTTACGCGGCTTGGCTCTAACTTGCTTGTTACAACCGCCATAACGCCGTTGAATTGTGCCAAAACCGTCACCTTTCTTTTTAGCCCATTTGCCACGCCACACCGGAAAATGAGTAATCTGACCAAGCGCCGGGGACAATGTATTTCCACGAATCCGCTGACCCGGATTATCCACATGGCAATTAGCACAAGATAAATTCAGCTGCCCGCGTTTAGCATAAAACTCTTTTTTGCCTTGCTCGTAAGCGGCTAAAGCCTTAGCGTTGCCCTTTGGAACAATTACATTAATCACTTCTCCTGTTGCAATTCCGGTTAAATAAGCTGACATCCAAGCCAATTTACCCTTGCCAGTGCCGATTTTCTTTTCACCATTTTTGACTCGGCAATTAACAATGGCTTGCTCTAAAGTTTCAACTTTGCCTTTGGCGGAATTCCACTTTGGATAGGCGGTGCGTAAGGTTTTATCGCTACCGGAAAAACAGCTGGAATAAGTTTTGCCATTTCTAAAAGGCGTTTTCCACAATTCTTCACCTTTATCAACCAAATCTTCAAATGGCGGAAACTCCATAATTGCATCAAATTGCAAGCGCTTATCCTCGCTCATCGCATACGGACCTTTAGAAAAATCGTTCAATGATAAGTGTTGAAACTTATTTTTGAAGTAATTTTGAAAGGCATTAATATCCGCCTGCACGCTTGGGTCTTGCTGTGCTGCTAACGCATTGGTAGTCATACCGCCAACCAACCCAAACAGGGCTGCTAACACAATCGTTGTTTTTGTTGTCTTCATAAACTTCTCCTGAATAATCGATTACTTAGATTTTGCGCTGGCAGAACCTGTTTTACCGTTGTTATCTTTATATTTTAATTCAATGCTATCGCCTTTTGCGCCAGCCACTTGAAATTTAAAATACGGATCTTTAGAAACTGAACTGCCAATATCCGCATCAACAACCTTATTGCCGTTATGTGACACGACTAAATGAATGATGTGATTAGCAGGTACTAATTTGCCTTTTTTCTTACGCAAACCAGTTTCCATCGGATGTTTTACCAAAGCTTTGATGCTAATAACGCCATTTCTTGCCTTAGGTTTTAATTTGATTTTTCCCATTTTATTCTCCTTTTAATAATATTATTAATTGCCGAATTAGCCGCCACAGCCGCCAATCGTTACTTTAATTTCCTGAGTTACTGCTGTGGTTTTGCCATTTGCCGTTACTAATGCGGTAACCGGAGAGCTTTTGCCCATCTTCGCCCGAGTAGAAACAAAACCCACAGCGCCAGCCAAATTAAACGAAGCCACTAACGGCGTGCCATTATTCTTAACAAAAAAAGTAATATTGCTCACTCCGTCCATTTTTGAGGCATCTACCGTCATCGGCACAACTGCACCGTTTTCAGCAATTTTAGGGGCTTTAAACTTAAATGACCCCTTGCCAGCGCCAGCAATTTTGCCTGCCACCGCTTTGGATTTTGACTTAAAACCTGCTGAATTTGCCAGCACCATATTTGGCGTTAGCAGCCCAGCACCCACCGCCGTTGCAACCGCTGAGGTCGCCATAGCGCTTTTTAAAAATAATCTTCTTTTCATTTTATGCTCCTAAGTTTTTATAAAATTATAGTGTGTGAATAAAATCTGTGATTTTATCAATTTGACTCTCAGACAACGCCTGATGCCTACCAAATGGCGGCATTAGAGAATTTGGATTTTTAACAGTTGCGTCCCAAATTTGCTCTCTTAATACTGCCCGGCTTGGAAATCTTGCTTTCATTGCAATTAGCGGCGGACCAACATTTCCCGGCTGTGCGCCTTTTTGGATTTGATGACAACCTAAACAATTTCCATGCCTTCTACTAAATGAAAGCCCGCAGCCTTGTGTCATTGAAGGGTATAACTTTTGACAGGTTTTTGTGGCTTTTTTTAAGGCTTTATCATCTTTTTTTCCTGCAATCGCCGGCGCTGAAAAAATCGCCAAACTTACCATTGCAGATAATAAAAATGCAGAAAAGCCCTTACCTTTAATACTTTTAATAATCATTTTCTCTCCCTTATTACTTTCACAAAAAAATTTGATAATACAGTAATTATTTTTACAATGCAACACTTTACAGTAATTATTTTTACAATGCAACACTTTCATTAAATGCTAATATTCTAATATTAAACTTGCTCGGCGGCACGGATTAAAGCGCGGGCTTTGTGCATAGTTTCATCCCATTCTGATTGCGCCACCGAATCATACACAATCCCCGCCCCGGCTTGCACATATAGGATTTCATCTTTGATAACAGCGGTGCGAATAGCAATTGCCAAATCCATACAGCCATGCCAAGAAAGATAGCCGATTGCGCCAGAATAAATGCTGCGTTTCAGCGTTTCAACCTCATTAATAATTTCCATTGCCCGCACTTTCGGAGCGCCGCTCAGAGTCCCAGCCGGAAAAGTCGCCCGCAGCACATCCATCGCACTCATCTGGCTTTGCAGCTCACATTCCACATTTGAAACAATATGCATCACATGCGAATATTTTTCCACCGACATTCTGTCAGTCAGCTTCACACTGCCGATTTTGGCGATTCTGCCCAAGTCATTCCGCCCCAAATCAATTAGCATTAAATGCTCGGCAATCTCTTTTTCATCGGCTAATAAATCTTGCTCCAAAGCCAAATCCTCTTGCTCGGTTTTGCCTCTGGAACGCGTGCCGGCTAAGGGGCGAATAGTGGCTGTGCGGCGGCTATCAACTCTTGTCAAAATCTCCGGCGAAGAGCCAATAATATCGCATTCGCCTAAATTCAGATAATACATATAAGGCGATGGATTAAGCACGCGGAGTTGCTGATAAAGCTCAATTGCTGGTGCGGTAAATTTAGCACTCAAACGCTGTGATGGCACGACTTGCATCACATCTCCAGCACGGATGTATTGCTGGATTTTCTCAACACTTTGCTTGTAATTTTCCTCGCCAAAACTTGATGAAAAATCTTGCTCGGTAATTGGTTTTGCGGATTTTTTTGCTGAAATTACTGTTGAAATCGGCTCTGAAATTACTTTTGCAATCTGCTTGGAAATTGCCTCTAAATGCTCATTTGCTTGCTCAAAACTTTGCTCGGCGGGGTCAGAATGAGTTATCACAAATGCTTGCTTTAGCAAATTATCAAAAACCACTAAATCGTTTGATAGCATCAGCAAAATATCCGCCACTCCAAGCTCATCTTTTTGGTTAATATTGGCTAATTTTGACTCAATATAACGGATGGTTTCATAGCCAAAATATCCCACCAAACCGCCGTTAAAATCAGGCAATTCGGCTATTTTTGGAACTTTGTATTTTGCCAAATATTGCTCAATCCAGTCCAACGGGTCGGCAACTTTTATTGCCTCAGCCAACTCGCCATTTTCCTCAATCTGAACTTCATAATCAAACACTTTAATTACCGTTTTCGCACTCAAGCCGATAATTGAATATCTGCCCCATTTCTCCCCGCCCTCAACCGATTCAAACAAGTAAGAATAAGGCTTATCGGCGAGTTTGCGATATAAATTCAACGCCCCATCAGCGCCAGCCTCCAGCGCCAACGCCTTATAAACCGGAATATGATTGTAGCCAGCTTCGGCAAATTGCTTAAATTTTGCTTGATTCATTTGCTTATTTTAAACCTTATTTTTACCCAAAGCCCAAGTTAGCAATAAAAATTCCTCTACGGGCAAGGCTCGTGTCACAGTTGGCGGAGGGTCTCATCCAACAAGCACGGTCTCATTTCCTTACTGTCACCCTGAACTTGATTCAGGGTCTCATCCAACAAGCACGGTCTTTTTTCTTTACTGTCACCCTGAACTTGATTCAGGGTCTCATCCAGTAAGCAGTCCGCTTTTTACAACATGAGATTCTGAATCAAGTTCAGAATGACAGTGTGGCGGTCAGAATGACAGTGGGTTGGGAGTTCAGAATGACAGTCTGGCGGTAGAGGCAAGGCTTTATGTAAGAAAAATCTCACCAAATAAACATAAAATCCCTTTAGCCGAAAATCATCCAAAACCACCTGCACAGAAAAAAAGCCTTGCCTCTGAAGCAATAAAAATTCCTCTACGGGCAAGGCTCGTGTCAACCCAGAATTTGATATAATTAATTAACAATTAACCATTAATAATTAATAATTAATAATTCAAAAAAAATCCCCCCCCCCCCTGCTTTTTGTATATAATTGTATTTTTTAAAATTACAAGTGGAATAAAAATGAAGATTTTCAACAGACTTTTTGCTTTAAC
>JAAOIF010000149.1 GCA_015163925.1 Candidatus Thioglobus sp. | reverse complement strand
CATTATTTCGCCGATTGAAGTGGATAAAAATATTCTCAAAAAGGAATGGATTTTTCTGATGTTTGCAACTTTAGTCGCCGGATTATTATTATTTGACGGCTGGCTCGGACGGGCTGACGGGCTGATTTTAATAGCATTATTGATTTTATTTTTGAGCTATACTTTCATCAGTTCCAAAAAAAATCAGCATCACCAATTTGACCAACTCCAACAGAAAATCGGCAAAAATCAAAGCAAAAAAACTTGGGGACTGCTAATTTTCAGCCTGATAATTCTAATTTCCAGCGCCAAATTAGTGGTCTGGGGCGGAGTCAAAATTGCAGAATTTTTCAATGTATCCGACTTGCTAATCGGCTTAACCGTAGTCGCTCTCGGCACCAGCCTGCCGGAATTAGCAGTTTCCATCAGCAGCATTATCAAAAAACAATTTGCAATGCTGGTCGGCAATATTATCGGCTCAAATCTGTTCAACACCGTGGCAGTTTTGGCAATTCCCGGACTAATTTACCCCAGCAAAATCCCGCCAGAAGTCATTTTCAGAGACTATCCAATTGTGCTTTTGCTAACCGTTTTGCTATTTATCGTCTCGTATAAATTTAGCAAAAAACACATTATCAACCGTTTTGAAGGGGCAATTTTAGTTAGTGTTTTTGGTTTTTATATGTGGCAATTATTTTGAATTTAGTCTTAAAAAATCAGCAGCAAACTTATGAATTTTCACAGCAATTAGCCAAGTGTTGTCAAGCCCTTGATGCAGAAATTGTGATTTATTTGCAAGGCGATTTAGGCGCTGGAAAAACCACTTTTGCTCGAGGATTTATTCAGTATTTTGGCTTTGAGAAAGTCAAAAGTCCGACTTATTCTTTGGTTGAAAGTTATCAAAATCAGCAAATAAATATTCATCATTTTGATTGTTATCGCCTCAGCAGCGCCGAAGAATTGGAATATATCGGCGTGCGAGATTATGCTGATGGCAAAAATATTCAGCTAATTGAATGGGCAAATCTCGGGCAAGGGGCAATCAAAGCGGCTGATATTACTATAAATCTGAGCGGCAGCGGCGAGCGGCGGCTGGCTGTAATTAGCGATAATACCAAAATCGGCAAGCAATTACTCGGCTGTTTTTTGACCTAATGCTGCGATTTTTTAGGCGAATTATCGCCCTCGGGCGGCTCATAATTTGGGTCATTCGGATTCATAAAAATAAAGCCATAGCCGCCTTCAGTATCAATTTCATCAAAATCCACCAGCATTCCCTCCAGCAAAATTTTTTGCGAATACGCCAAAATATATTCAATTTCAGCAGATTTTAAGTGAATATCATTTTCATTTCTCTCATCAAAACCCATCAAATAACGCCAGCCTTGCTCAGTTTCCTCCACTGCAAAACGGGTCAGAAGCCCTTGTGCGTCAGGGTTTAAGAGTGATAATTTAATTTCCTCAGCGGCTCTTTTAGTAATTGTAATCATAATTTTTTTCCTTTAATTTCTTTAATAAAATTCACAAATTGTTCAACCCAAAAATTGCCGCCGACATTGCGCAAATGGCTGTAAGTCGCCAAAAGATTATGCAGCAAAATCCCGTCAGACTTGCCATTAACGCCCACGCCACGCAAAATCCGATAAGCAAAATTAGTATTTTTAGCGATATTTTCTAATTTAGAATAATGAAATTCATGGGCAAAAATATGCTTTGAAACATTTTTCCAAGGGTGATTTTCACTCGGCGCTAACTGCACATAACCCCTGCCGATAGGCTTTTTATTGATTTTGCAATCTGCGTCAATCACCCCGACCATTGGATAATTTTCAATCCGCTTAGACAAATACATCAGCCCGCCGCACTCGGCATAAGTCGGCAATCCAGCCTTAATTTTTGCCTTAATATCAATTAATAAATTGTGATTTTCGCTTAGAGATTTTAGCTGCATTTCCGGAAAACCGCCGCCGATAAACAAGCCATCTGCCGCTGGTAATTTGTTATCTTTGAGAGTATTAAAATAAACTAAATCCACGCCCAGAGCGGCAAAAGCATCAATATCATCTTGGTAATAAAATCCAAAAACAGAGTCTTTTGCCACTGCAATAGTAATGTTTTTTGGCGGACTAATTATATTTGGAGTTGCTGATTTGGCTTGTTTGGATGGCTCGGCAGCAGTTTTTCCCACTTGAAGAATTGCTTCTAAATCCACTTGCTCGGCAATTTTTTTAGCAGCAGTTTTGATAAATTCTTGTGATTTTGAAGACTCATTTGCCGGCATCAAACCTAAGTGCCGCTGAGTAATTATCAATTCCTCAGAACGGGCAATAGCCCCTAAAACCGGCACATCTGAGTAATATTCTATGGCAGAAATCAGCTTTTTCTGATGGCGCGCACCTGCCACCTGATTGAGAATTACCCCAGCAATTTCAAGGTCTTTATCAAAATTCTGATAGCCGCTAATCAGCGGAGCCACGCCACGAGTAATGCCGGTAGCATCAAGCACCAAAATCACCGGAACCCCCAAAAGCTTGGCTAAATCAGCGTTTGCATCGCCGCCGGTAGTTTGCATTCCATCAAATAATCCCTTGTTGCCTTCAATAATATTTATGTCTTTTTGATGGCTGTGCTGATGGTATAAATTAGTTATTTCCGCAGCCGCCATCGTGTAAAAATCCAAGTTGTAGCAAGGGCTGCCGCTGGAGGCAGAGAGCCAAATCGGGTCAATATAATCTGGGCCTTTTTTGAAAGTTTGAACCGTTAAATTTTGTTGCCTGAAGGCAAAACTCAGCCCCAAACTCACAATAGTTTTGCCGGAGGATTTATGCGCGGCGGACAAATAAATAGCATTCATAAGACAAAATTACTGCTGTTTTGATTTATTTATCAGCCAAACTCTCGGGCAAAAATGGTAGGAATTTGATTAGAAAAGTGATGATAATTAGC
>JAAOIF010000148.1 GCA_015163925.1 Candidatus Thioglobus sp. | reverse complement strand
GCTGCTGGCATTGATGATTCAGGCGCAAGCCGAGCTGCCGCTTGGAATAAAATTGACGGCTCAGGCGCTTGCCCAACTGGCTTTAGAGTGCCAACCCAAACTGAATTACAGGCTGAGATTGCCACTTGGCCAAGCAATAATATAGCCGGTGGTTTTAACTCAGACCTTAAATGGGCAACTGCTGGCCTTCGTCTTCGTGTCAATGGAAATATCAGCACTACTCTGAAAGGCTTTTATTGGAGCAGCACTGCTGATGGCGATAGAGCCATTAATATGAATTATAGTGATGAGGGCGCATTAGCAATTGGCAGAGGCTTGGGCAGTAATGGCCTCTCAGTCCGTTGTATCAGAGGCTCAAGCGCCATTACCGTTCCGCTGATAAATATTCCAGTTAGCTCAATTAATATAACCAGTCCGAATGAGGTTTTACACAATGCCAGCCTGAATCTCAGCGGCTCAGTTGTTCCAAATAACGCCAGCGACCAAGCACTTTCATGGGCAATTCAGGGCGGCAATAATTCCATCGCCAGCATTGATAATAATATAATTCACGGAATTTTCCCCGGCGAAGTAACAATAATTGCCACAGCCAGCGGTGGGGCAAATGTTACTGCCGAACAAGTTTTCACGGTAAATCCAGTTGCCGTGACCAGCATAAATATCACCAATGCGGCTGAGGTTTTACACCGCTCAACCCTGCAATTATCCGCCACAGTTGAGCCAAATGATGCCACCACCCAAACCGTCAGTTGGTCAATTTCCGGCAGCAGCGGCATTGCCAGTATTGATAATAATAATGTCTTGCGCGGACTTGCCCCCGGCACAGTAAATCTCATCGCCACAGCAGATGACGGCAGCGGCAGCAGCCAAACCCAGCCATTTACAGTCAATCCAATTCTCGTTACCTCAATCAGCATTGACAGCGCCAATTCAGTGATAAATGGCGAAACCATAACTCTGGCTGCCACCGTTTTGCCCGCCGATGCCAGCAATCTAAATTTCACTTGGTCAATTACCGCCGGCAGTGGCCTTATTTGCCTCCAAATACGCCTGTGATAAAAAGCCCAAAACATTCTGAAATTCCAAGTGGTAAATGGAAGGAATATTGTATTCAATTTGATTAAAATTACGGCTGATATTGATTTTATTCAGCATGCTATAAGCAATAATCCATTCAATATAAATACTGCTAATCACCACCAAAATCAGCATCCAAGCCCCCTTAACAAACCGATAATAAAGGCTTGTGGTTTTGCGTTTCAGCAGTTTCAGCGGCTTGATAAATTGCTCCGAATGCTTGGCAGTAATTCCCGCATACAGCCCAAATAACAGCGCCGGCATCGCTAATTGATAAGGAAATGAGAATTGCATTTGCACAAATGAGCCGGTCAGCCCAACCCAAAGTAGAAAATAAAATCGGGAATGTCTCAGATTATCATTAAATATTATTTTAAACATAGCAATACTCAATGATAACGCGGCAATCAGCAGCAAAACCATACCCACAATTCCAGTCTCAACCCCGACTTCCAAGAAGTCATTATGCGCCCGCTGATAGCTCAAAACATTATGCGTGCCGAAGCCGCCCTGAATTTCATTATGAAACCAGCTGCCTAATCCAGTGCCGAAAATCGGAGCAGCTTTTATCATATCAATTGCCACTTCGTAAATCCGCAGCCGCACTTGCCCACTTTTGCCAGCGTCCTGAAACGCAGATGCAGTCTGGCTTGCAGCCGAGCCGACCGAGCTTTCAGCCCCATATTTATTCAAATTAATCATTAACAAAAATAGTACTATTGCAAATAAAGTCGCCGTGGTTTTGTTGCTATCCCAAGTGATCCAGCTGGTGAAATGTTTGCGTTGTAGCAGCAAAAATCCGCCAATTAAAATGACTTCGGCGATAATACTCAGCCAGCTTGAGCGAGTTTTGGTGTAAAAAACAAATACCATTAGCAATGCTGTAAGTGTCGTCAAAACCCATACCTGCCGGCCTTTGACCTGATTTGAAAATAGCAAAAACAAAGCCAAAGGCCAAATTAGCACAATCGGCTGAGTGGTCATATTTTTGTTGCCAAAAGTGGAAGAGGGCGGGGTCGCTTGCGTGAGTGTGAATGGGTCAAAAAGGTATTGCAAAATGCCGACAGCAGCAATTACAAAAGCGGCAATTAGCAAGCCCCAAGCGAGTTTGAGTAAAGTTTTATTATCAATTTTCAGGTGGTAGCCGACCACAAAAGCACAAAAAATTGTAAACCAAATCATCCATTTAGTAATGCTGAAATCAACATTTACCGACCAAAAAACACTAACACTTCCGAGTGCAAAAAGTGCCAAGAGGCTTGTTTTTATAGTGCTAATATGCAGGCTGGAGTTGGCATCAGGGCGTTTATTCCAAAGACTCATTAGCACCAAAATAATAATTCCGATGCCGGCAATATAAGTTTTTATGAAAGAATGATTAGAAACGCTGAGGTCAAACCAAGGCGCTGAGATGGCAGTTAAAATCATCAAAGCACTAATTAAATGAACATTTAAGCCTTTTTGCTGATAGTTTATTTTTTTCATATAATAATGTAGTGGTCTTTAATGCTAAAATTCAAAGTTGGCTAATTATAACGAGTAAAAATGAAAACAAAAATAAAAACAAATATTAAGCAACGCGGATTTACTTTAATTGAAATTATGATTGTGGTGGTGATTATCGGCATTTTAGCATCGGTGATTGCCCCTAAACTTTTTGACAAACCCGGGCAAGCCAGAGCCGTCAAGGCGGAGCATGACATTAAAATCTTAAAATCGGCTTTAGGATTTTATCGCTTGGAGAATAATCACAATTATCCTAGCACCGCAGATGGTTTGGAGGTTTTGGTCGGCAAACATCTTGATAAATTACAGCAGGACCCGTGGAACAGAGATTATATTTATATCGGCTCAGATGA
>JAAOIF010000147.1 GCA_015163925.1 Candidatus Thioglobus sp. | reverse complement strand
CGTAAAAATCAGCGCCAAATTTTGAGGCAAAATCCTCTAATTTATCAAGCTCGCCAGCATCAAAAAACGCCTGGGCATACAGCTCAATCGCGTGCGGGGCGGAGAAAACTCCGGCACAGCCACAGGCAGATTCCTTGTCAGTTTTGCTGTGCGGGGCAGAATCTGTGCCTAAGAAAAACTTAGGATTGCCGCTGGTTGCCGCCTGAATTATTGCTTGCTGATGGCTCAAACGCTTGAGCATGTAATGGCTTCAGATGCAACCCGTGGAACTGAATCTGTGAAAATGGCTTATATTGTTAATCGTCCTAAAAATGAGCCGGGCTATAATTTGGTTCGTGAGGAGCGGACTGGTCGGACTCAAGGTTACACAATTTTGCCTTATGCTTGTGATAAGCCAGAAGGCGAACGCTCTTAATAGTAACAAAATTAAGCGATAAAAAGGGTGGCTTATGTCGCCCTTTTTTTTGATAAACTATAACAAATTTCAGAGGTATTTATGACTAAAGCAACAGAAACTGAGGAAAATCAACCTAAAATAGTTTTGCCAGATGACACGCCGGTAGATTTAGAGAAAGAATTGCGTTTGTCTAATGTGACTGAGGTGCTTGACCAATTAGATAAAGAATTAATCGGGCTGAAACCTGTGAAAACGCGTATTCGTGAAACTGCAGCACTTTTGCTGGTTGACCGAGTGCGAAATAAAATGAATCTGAGTGCCTCTTCGCCCACGCTACATATGAGTTTCACCGGCAACCCCGGCACTGGAAAAACCACAGTAGCATTGCGCATGGCTGAGATTTTGCATCGCTTGGAATATGTCCGAACCGGTCAGCTGATTACTGTTACTCGTGATGATTTAGTTGGTCAATATATTGGTCATACTGCGCCGAAAACCAAAGAAATTATCAAAAAAGCCATGGGCGGAGTTTTGTTTATTGACGAGGCTTACTACCTCTACAAGCCAGAGAATGAAAGGGATTACGGCGCTGAGTCAATAGAAATATTATTACAAGTTATGGAAAATAATCGTGATGATTTGGTAATTGTGCTGGCTGGTTATAAGGACAAAATGGATACTTTTTTCCATTCAAATCCGGGCATGCGCTCACGCGTGGCTCATCACATTGATTTTCCTGATTATAGTGCCGAGGAATTATTAGCGATTGCAAAATTAATGTTAGCCGAGCAGAATTACCGTATGAGCGATGATGCCGTAAAAGCCTTGCTGGAATACACAAAACGGCGGATGACGATGATACATTTTGCGAATGCGCGTTCGGTGCGGAATGCTTTGGACCGAGCTCGTTTGCGCCAAGCTAATCGGTTATTTAATAGCAGCAGCAAGTCGGTTAAGAAGATTGATTTGATGACTATTGAGGCTGAAGACATACTTAGCTCTCGGGTGTTTCAAGAGAGTGAATTAGACGGCGAGGGCGCTGATACAAAGCCACTTGAGGCAGATTAAATGACCATTACTAATTTTCACCAGAGAGCCATGCAGGCACTTTCCGCAGCCCCTGACAATACTGTTTTGACCAATCTTATCAAGCAAGCCCACGAGCTGACTGATATGACCGGCTGGGCTGATAGCATTATTGACAAGGAATATAAAGTCTCCGATGCCTTCGCTGCGCTAAAAGACAAGGCTAAAGCCCAATATGAAAGCACCGATAATAAAAATATCGCAATTTTGCATGATGCAATTAACGACTTGCTCTCAGCAATTTACAAACACGACACAGACCTTACCCCATCTACTTTTGCCGATAATGATGATACGGTTTGATAATTAAAATAAGCTTTAAATGATTTTTTTACTATATAATAAACCATATAACTAACAATATAATTCACTATGGAAATTATCAGCAATACAGAATTACAAAAACACATCGGCAGTATTTCAAAAAACATTGAAAATGATTTTTTTACCGTTACCACGCGGGGCAATCCAAAAATGATTCTGTTGCCTTATTTTTCTGAGGGCAGCGATATTATTGATGATTATATGGAAGAATATTTGCTCTGGAAAAATCGAGAAAAACTACAAATTCAGGCGCAGAAATCGCTTGACAGCGGGCTTTCTGATTTGGTGATTTAGTGTTTGTTTTTACCAAGCAAGCGCTTAAACAATTTGAAAAATTGCCGCCACGCATTCAAAATCAGGTTAAGGAAAAACTGCAAATCCTCAAGCAAGACCGGCAATTACTACTGCAAAATATCAAGCCTTTGACCAATCTCAGCCCAATATCGCATCGGGCGCGGATTGGAAGTTATCGATTATTGTTGTCTTTTGATAAAAATAATCAACGCTACGCCGTGTTAAAAATTGCCCACAGGAAAGAGATTTACCAGTAATACCAATTGAATATTTGCTTTGGGAATTATACTTAATGCCCCATAATTTTAAAAAATTAAGCCCGTAGAAGTTTCAACCTAACATGGGAGCTACCAGACCGTGTAGTTCGCTGGATTGGACACTCAGGCGAGCATTTGGGCGAGGGCAATGATGAGGCTGATATAAAGCAGAAATTCTTTGCTGCTTATGCTAAAACCGGGAGTGGCGTTGGTAAGTTAGCATCGGCTGCGACAGGCGGTAAAGGCAAAGGAAATAATAGTATTGCAGATGCGGGTGGTGCTGGGAAGGGTGATGCTAAGAAAGATAAGGGTGGTAATTAATTAGGAAGGAAACTATTATCCTTCCATTATCTCTCTTGCACCGCTTGTAAATCCTTTGCTGAATAATAGGGGGTTACAATTTATTGATGCATCTATTAGTTTGTCTTTGTAGTCTGCATTATCTAACTCTTCAAAAACCATTGCTTTAGCAGATTCAAAGTCAATTTTTAATTCACGCATCAGAACATTAATAGAGGCTTGAGTGGCACATAGCGAATGCCCCATATTTTCTGCAACAATATCAACATTCCCACGCAAAATATTAT
>JAAOIF010000146.1 GCA_015163925.1 Candidatus Thioglobus sp. | reverse complement strand
CAATTTCCGGCTTAATATTTTTCGCCGGCGCGGTGGTCAGTCGCAAAATCCCTTGGCGGTGCAGATTTTCAACCAAAGGATAATATTTATGCTCGCCGCCAATCCCCCGCACAGCAATCAGTGAGAGCTCTCGCTTGAAATTCACAAAGCTCTCCAAAACAGATTCCACGCCACTCATACTTGCCCAAGCCTGAGTAATTTGTTTGGCAGATTTTATGAAAAATTGCCCCTTGCCGTCATAGCCGCCACAATATGGTTGAAAAAATCCTTTCATCTAATAATTCTTAAATTCGTTTTAGCAGAATTATGCCAGCATCAAAATACAAAATAATAGTAATCGGCGGCGGGCATGCGGGGACTGAAGCGGCGTTGGCGGCGGCGCGGATGGGGGTTGAGACTTTGCTGATAACCCATAATATTGAGACGCTTGGGCAGATGAGTTGCAATCCGGCGATTGGCGGAATTGGCAAGGGGCATTTGGTCAAGGAAATTGATGCGATGGGCGGGGCGATGGCGGCGGCGGCGGATAAATCTGGCATTCAGCTGCGGACGCTAAATGCTTCAAAAGGCCAAGCGGTGCGGGCAACCAGAGCGCAGTCTGATAGGATTTTATACAAGGCGGCAATTCGTTATGCTTTGGAAAATCAGCCGAATTTGTCTTTATTTCAGCAGGCGGTTGAGGATTTAATTATTCAGAAAGACCAGATTAAAGGCGTTAAAACTCAGATGGGATTGGAGTTTTTGGCGGATAAAATTATCCTTACCTCTGGCACTTTTTTGGGCGGCATAATTCATATTGGGCAAGCAAATTACGGCGGCGGACGGGCTGGAGACTCGCCGGCGAATGCTTTATCCAAAACTCTCAGAGCTTATGATTTAGGCGTTGGCAGGCTCAAAACTGGCACTCCGCCGCGGCTTGATGGGCGGACTTTGGATTATAGTTTGATGCAAATACAAAATGGCGATAGCCAGCCGCCGAGCTTTTCTTTTATGGAAAATTCCGCCGAGCGCCCACGCCAAATTCCTTGCCACATCACGCACACCAATAAAAAAACCCACGATATTATTGCTGCTGGACTGAAAGATTCGCCGATGTTTACTGGTAATATTGAAGGCGTTGGCCCCAGATATTGCCCCTCAATTGAAGACAAAATTGTGCGTTTCAGCGAGCGTGATTCCCACCAGATTTTCGTTGAGCCGGAGGGCTTGACCACTAATGAAATTTATCCAAATGGGGTCTCAACTTCCTTGCCGTATGCGGCTCAGGTGGATTTTATTCATTCCATCAAGGGCTTTGAAAATGCCCATATTTTGCGCCCCGGCTATGCGATTGAATATGATTTTTTTGACCCTCAAGGCTTACGCCAAACTTTGGAAGTAAAGAAAATATCAGGGCTGTATTTCGCCGGACAAATCAACGGCACTACCGGCTATGAAGAGGCGGCAGCACAAGGATTATTAGCCGGAGTGAATGCCGCTTGTGCCGTGCTGGAAAAGTCTGAGTGGCTGCCCGGACGCGATGAATCCTATATCGGAGTTATGGTTGATGACCTTATAACTAAAGGGCTGAGCGAGCCATATCGGATGTTTACTTCACGGGCTGAGTACCGTTTGCTGCTGCGTGAGGATAATGCCGATGAGCGTTTAACCCCTACGGCAAAGGGATTGGGGCTGATTAGTAATGAGCGCTGGCAGGCATTTGAGAGAAAATATCAAAATATTACTAATGAAAAACAACGCCTAAAAGACACTTGGATTCAGGCAAATGACAAGCAAGCGGCAGAGGTTTTGGGAGTGAAACTCAGCCACGAATATAGCTTGGAAACCTTGCTAAAACGCCCAAAAGTTGATTATAAATTACTTAGTAAAATTAAGTCTGCCGAGCCGTTTTTGCAAGACAAAACTCTAATTGATTCAGTGGAAAATTCGGTGAAATACGCCGGCTACATCAAGCGCCAATTAGGCGAAATTGAAAAATATCGTAACAATCAAAACACCAGTTTGCCGGCAATGGATTATGACAAAATCGCCGCCCTGTCAGTGGAAGTCAGGCAAATTCTCAACCAGCAGCAGCCGGAAACCATCGGCCAAGCCAGCCGTTTGTCGGGCATTACTCCGGCATCAATTTCCATTTTATTAGTATATCTCAAAACCTATGCAAAGCACTCTGATTAGTGCTGCCGAGAAAATGGGCGTTAGTCTGAATGCGGCGCAAGCACAGGCGCTGATTGACTTTCTGCAATTAATTTTGCAATGGAATAAGACTTATAATCTGAGCTCCATTCGTAATTTTGACGAAGGTTTGGGCAAACATTTGCTTGATAGCTTGTCAATTTTGCCTTATATAAATTCGCAAAAACTCTTGGATATTGGCTCTGGGGCTGGGCTGCCGGGAATTGTTATTAGTATTATGCGGCCAGATTTAGCGGTTAGCGTTTTGGATTCTGTCGGCAAAAAATGCCGTTTTATGCAATTTGTCAAAACTCAATTAGGACTAAAAAATCTGACAATTATCAACTCTCGGGTGCAGGATTTTCAGCCCGAAATTTGCTTCGGACAAATCACCTCCAGAGCATTTGCAAAAATGGATAAAACATTAGAACTCAGCCAACATTTATTATGCGATAATGGCGTTTACTGGTTTATGAAAGGCGCAAATTTTCAACAAGAACGCCTACCTGACGGGGCAAAAATCCATCAATTATCTGTTCCAAAAGTTTCAGATGAGCGATTTTTATTAGAAATAAGGGCAGAAAAATGAAAAAAATAATTTATGGATTGCTGAGTTTAATTGTAATTTCAGCCATAATTTTGACAGTTTCGCTGGACTCATTCGGCAAAAAATATGCCCAAGAATTTGCCCAAAAACTATTAAAAACTCCGGTAAAAATTAGTCAATTTAACACACATATTTTAGATAAAAGTTTGGATGGACATCAAATTTTTTATTCATTTTCGCCCTTATTTTTTATT
>JAAOIF010000145.1 GCA_015163925.1 Candidatus Thioglobus sp. | reverse complement strand
GCTCCGGCGGTGCGGTGCGTTGCATTCAAAATTAGCCCCGCCGCCCACTCGTTCCCACGCTGTGACACGAGCCTTGCCCGTAGAGGAATGTGACACGAGCCTTGCCCGTAGAGGACGCCGCCGCCACCCTGTCATTCTGAACTTGATTTAAGAATCTCATGCTGTAAGTAGAGACCCTGAATCAAGTTCAGGGTGACAGGGGTTTTTCAGGGTGACAGTGGGGTTTTCAGGGAGACGGTGATTTTTCAGGCTGATGAGCTTTTAACTGCGGTATAATTTCCGAATGGCTATTTTAATTCACCGACCACGCCGCATGCGAAAAAACGCCGCAACTCGCCAGCTGATGCGTGAAAACACACTCAGCGTAGATGATTTGATTTTGCCGATATTTGTGGTTGAGGGCAAAAATCAGCGTCAAAAGATTGATTCAATGCCTGCTGTGGAGCGCCTGAGTATTGATGAATTACTACTTGAAGCCGGTGAATTGGTTGAATTAGGAATTTCTGCCATCGCACTTTTTCCGATTGTGGCAGCGGATAAAAAATCACTTGATGCCTCAGAATCCTTTAATCCAGAGGGTTTGGCGCAACGCTCAATCCGTGCTGTGAAGCAAGCTTATCCAAATTTACTGGTGATTTCTGATGTGGCGCTGGACCCATTTACCACCCATGGGCAGGACGGTTTGATTGATGAAAACGGCTATATTTTGAATGACGAAACCACGCAAGTGCTGGTGCAGCAGGCTTTATCACACGCCGCCGCCGGAGCAGATATTGTTGCCCCGAGCGATATGATGGACGGGCGGATTGGCGAAATTCGTAATTCTTTGGAAGAAAATGGATTTATTAACACTAATATTTTGGCGTATTCAGCCAAATATGCTTCAAACTTTTATGCCCCATTTCGTGATGCCGTGGGCTCTGCTGAGAATTTAGGCGCTGCTAACAAAGACACTTACCAAATGGATTTTGCCAACTCTGATGAGGCGTTGCGTGAGGTCGGATTTGACATTGACGAGGGCGCAGATATGTTGATGATTAAGCCCGGATTGCCGTATTTGGATATTGTTTATCAAGCCAAGCAAGCTTTTGGAATGCCAACTTTTGCCTAACATGTCAGCGGCGAATATGCTATGCTGAAAGCGGCTTGTGGGCATAATTACTTGGATGAAAAAAAAGTAGTATTAGAAATTATGATGTGTTTTAAGCGCGCTGGGGCTGACGCAATTTTGACTTATTACGCCAAACAAATTGCAATTTGGCTAAAAAATTAACACTAAATCTGAGAAATTATTATGGAAAATAAATCATTATTTGTGGCAATTACATTATTTTTAGCGCTAATTTCAGGCTTCTTTTTTCACAACCAAGAAGTTACAGAATTAGAACAAAAAATCGCCATTATCAGCAAATATAATGCCGAAATTAAAGGCTTGAAATTCAGCGAAAATACTAATTTTGAGACTAATTCTGAGACTAATTACAACTCCGATAATATTGATAATAATTCATATATTTCAACCTTAGAAGACCTCAACAACCAGCTCATCAGCGCCCGTTCCGCCTTGCAAATAGCGCAGCAAAAATCCTCATTATCAAGCAGCAAATCAAGCGTTTTAACTGATGAAATATCGCAAATAAAAGACACTCGCGGCAAGGTCAAATCGCTGAAAAAATCACAACAAAAACTGCAACAAAAATTACAAATTTCTGATAAAAAGTTAAAAGTTTCCGACCAAAAATTAAATTACCTTCAACATATGTTTGAGTCGCAAAATAAAAACACCGTAAATAACAATATAGCACGGATAACAGAATTGCAAGAATCCGCCGCTGGAATAGGCATTAGCGGGTTTTTATTGCCCATAGTCAGCGTGGCAATTTTGACTTCTTACACCGTTAAAGAGGTCAATAATTATTGCGCCAATATTAAAAATATCATCAATTTAGAGCAAAAAGTTTTCAAAAAAGTTGTCTCATTAGACGCTCAAATGCAAGAAAATTATCAGCAAAAATGTGGCAGTCTTGCACCTGCAAAAAACTCCCCGTCTCCCTGAACAAAACCCGCCCTCGTTCCCACGCCCAAACCCTCGTTCCCACGCTGTGCGTGGGAACGCATACCACTCCGCCCTGTCACCCTGAATAAAAACTGTCACCCTGAACAAAACCTGTCACCCTGAACTTGATTCAGGGTCTCATCCAGCAAGCACGGTATGTTTTTATAAGATGAGATTCTTAAATCTTGTTCAGAATGACAGGCTGAGATTACGGTAAAATAATCTCAATTATCAGGGAGACTTATGCAATTTAATCTATTTACCTTAATTTTTTTAATCGCAATATTTGCTTACGCAATCACACTTTTATGGCTGAATGTCAGGCAGGGCAAGGCGGTGTCAAAGTCTTTCAATGCCGTGCCGAGCGAATTTTCAGCAAATATCAGCTTGCCTGAGCATCAAAAATCAGCAAACTACACTCAGGCTAAATTGCGCCTCAGCCATGCTGAAATATTATTTTCAACGCTAATATTACTAATATGGACACTCGGCGGCGGGCTGGATTTTCTGGACGGTTTGTGGCAAACTCAAAGTAACAATAATTTGCATACAGGCGTGGGTTTTATTGCGAGTTTGATGCTAATTGGCGGCTTGCTGGATTTGCCTTTTAGCCTGTATCGGACTTTTGTTTTGGAGCAAAAATTTGGCTTTAACAAGACCGATGGCAAGACTTTTATCACCGATTTGCTCAAAGGTTTGCTGCTGATTTTGCTGATTGCCCTGCCGCTGATTTACGCCGTTTTGTACCTGATGGCGGCGATGGGAGAGTTTTGGTGGATTTATGTCTGGCTGGTGCTAACGGGATTTTCGCTGCTGATGCTGTGGCTGTATCCGAGCTATATTGCGCCGATTTTTAATAAATTTAAGGCGCTTGAGGATGCCAAATTAAAGGCAAAAATTGATAATTTATTGCAAAGAACTGGTTTTAAAAGTGATGGAATTTTTGTGATGGATGGCTCAAAACGCTCATCTCACGGCAACGCCTACTTCACCGGCATCGGCA
>JAAOIF010000144.1 GCA_015163925.1 Candidatus Thioglobus sp. | reverse complement strand
GCCGCCGAGCCGAGCGCTGATTAAGCAGGAATCTCAGCACTCTTAATGGCTGGCAAGCGCAAAAATTTCGGAGTAATTATTACTTCTACAATAACAGCAGCAGTGGCTCTGGCGGTTTTTGTGGCAACAATAATTTTATATGGCAGCTGATATGAAACCAAAAATCAGCAAATGGTTCTGGCTAAAATTAGTCTCAGCGCCGTTTTTGATGTTTGCTTTTGCGTTTGCTTTAGTGCCGATTTATGATGTTTTGTGTGAAATTACTGGTTTCAACGGCACAACTGGCAGAGTTGAGATTGAGCAAGAATATATTATTGATGAAAATCGGCAGGTGGAAGTTGGATTTTTGGCGAGCACGGCGGCTGGATTTCCAGTGCAATTTGGACCAAAAGTCAGCTCAATGATGGTGGTGCCGGGCAAGTTTTACACTGCCAGTTATATTGCCAAAAACAATACTGCTGAGACGGTGATTGGGCAAGCAGTGCCGAGTGTAGCGCCGACCGATGCGGCATTGCATTTTAAGAAGATAGAGTGTTTTTGTTTTGAAAAGCAAGTGTTCAAGCCTTATGAAGAAGTGGAAATGGCGCTTAGATTTGTGGTTGAGCCGGAGCTTGATAAACGCATAAAAGATGTTAGTTTGTCGTATAATTTTTTTAGGATTGAGAGTTAATTTAATCATTAGTAAAGGGGAAAAATATGAAAGCCAAACAAGAATATTACATACCAGACGGGACTTACTGGCCAATTATTGGCTCAGTCGGCGTGGCAACTTTATTTGTCGGTTTCGCCAATCAAATGCACGGCGCAAGCTGGGGCGGCTCGGCGATGGCACTGGGCTTTGCAGTATTAGTTTTTATGCTGTTTGGCTGGTTCGGGCAAGTGGTCAAAGAGAGCAGCAGCGGCGTTTATAATAGCCAAGTAGACCGCTCATTCCGCTGGGGTATGAGCTGGTTTATCTTCTCCGAAGTGATGTTTTTTGCCGCCTTTTTTGGCGCATTATTATATGCCCGCCAGCTCTCAGTGCCATGGCTCGGCGGCGAAGGCAACAACATTTTTACCCCTGAATTATGGAATGGATTTAGCGCCACTTGGCAGCAAATCGCCTTTAGCACCCCGGGGGCAACTTTGCAATCTGGCGTTGCAATCTCAGTGCCGACTAAATTGGTTGATACTTGGGGCTTGCCGGCGCTCAACACCGCTTTATTATTACTATCTGGCGTGACTTTGACCCTTGCCCATCACGCCCTGAGAGCCGGTCAGCGGCAGAAAATCATCGGCTGGCTGTTAGCAACAATTATCCTCGGCGTGGCATTTTTAGGCTTCCAAATCGCCGAATACGGGCATGCCTATCACGATGGCTTGAAACTCACCTCCGGCATTTACGGCTCAACTTTTTATATGCTCACCGGCTTTCACGGCTTCCATGTAACAGTCGGCGCTATCATGCTCACAGTGATTTTATACCGCGTGCAAAAGGGGCATTTCAGCGCTGATAATCACTTCGGTTTTGAGGGAGTTGCTTGGTATTGGCACTTTGTGGATGTGGTTTGGCTTGGCCTCTTCATCTTCGTCTATTGGCTCTAAAATTTTATTTTTACGCGTCGTCTTTTCACTTTCTGACTGCGTTAGATTTTTTAAAGGCTCAATCACATAGGTTAACTATGCTCAATCGCCTTTAAAAAATCTGCCTTGCAGAAAGCAAAAATACTTGCCTAAAAATCAAATTTGCATACGCTCTTGCTCTTGCTCTTGCTTTTCATTAACCATTAACAATTAACCATTAATAATTACCTGTCTCCCTGAACAAAAAACTGTCACCCTGAACTTGATTCAGGGTCTCATCCAGTAAGCACTATATACTTTTACAATATGAGATTCTGAATCAAGTTCAGAATGACAGTGTGTGGCGGGTCTCATCCAGCAAGCAGTCTGTTTTTTACAACATGAGATTCTGAATCAAGTTCAGAATGACAATGGGCTGGTTTAAAATACAACTATGACTGAATTTCTGATAATCATAATAATTATTGCCATTTTGCTGGCGTTGGGTTTTGGCTTGGTTGGGCTGGTGGTCGGCGGCAGGCAAGGCTCAGACCGAATGTTTAAATCTCTGGTGGTGCGAATCAGCCTGTCGGTTTTTTTATTTTTGCTGGTATTATTTGCCGGTTTTATGGGCTGGATTGAGCCGAATATCGTGGTGTTAGATGCCGCCGCGCCGCTGCAAAAATGAGGCGCGAATTTGCCCTGCCAGCCGTTTTAATTGCCCTGACTTTATGGGGTTTGCTGGCGTTGGGATTTTGGCAATTAGACCGTGCTGAGGAAAAACGCCAGATTGAAAATGAGATTATCAAAGCCCAAAATACTACCGCCGAGCCGCCCAAAAATATTGAGAGTTTGCTCAAAAAACAGCATCATCAGGTGCTGCTGGACGGGCATTTTGACAGTAATAAGCAATTTATTTATGACAATCAAATTGTAAATTCCACCGCCGGCTACTACATTTTAACCCCCTTTGTGTTGCATAAAAAAACGGCTATTTTGGTCAATCGTGGCTTTGTGGCTTGGCATGGAAATCGGCAAAAATTGGCTGATATTAAAATTCAAAATCAGCCGCGGAGAATTAAAGTGAAATTGATAAAACCGCTGCAGCGGATTGAGTTTAAGCCAACGCTTGAGACTGATTTTCCGCTGCTGATTCAGTCGCTGGATTTGGAGCAATTATCCAAGCTATCGGGCTATCAGATTTTGCCGCTGTTAGGGCAACTTGATGCGCAGGAAAAAGACGGTTTTTATCGTAAATGGCAGCCTTTTTATGGCTCGGTTGATAAGCACTTAGGCTACGCCCTGCAATGGTTTTTGATGGCGTTGGTGCTGTTTTTTATCGCTTTGAGATTGTTATTTAAGTTTAGGGTAACAGGATTAAAAATATAGGTATAATTCATAAAATCCTAAATACATATTTAGGGTATTTTTTTTTAACTAAACGGAGAAATGAAATGAAAAACTCAAACAAATTAGGCAAATTATTTGCTTTATCAATCCTAACTCTAACCCTTTCCAGCTGCGGCGGCAGTGCGGGGGGGGGGGGGCGTC
>JAAOIF010000143.1 GCA_015163925.1 Candidatus Thioglobus sp. | reverse complement strand
AAATCATTACTTTTAAAAACTAAAATCATAATAATTAATGACAATAATAGGCCAATTACCATTCGCGTATTTGACATTTCAAAGCCGAAAATACCCTCATCAATATTTGCAATTTTCATAATGTGTTTTTGCAAGCCAAGTTTAAGCGATTGATTTTTATGAATGGGCACAGAAATGCGGGCATTTACCCCAGATTTTGCATAAATATGATGGCTGCCATTAACTCGTTTTAACGCCCAATTTTTGCTTTCAAGTAATTTGCAAAGCTCTTTTCCGCTAATTGCTTTCAAATAGCAATCTCCATAATTTTATCTTTGGCAGAAGTGGTGATATTTTTCACATCAACCGACAGGCAACCCTCCACTGCCTCATAAATATTGCTTAATAATTCATCAAAAGTATCGCCTTGAGTAACACAGCCCAAAATTGATGGGACTTCCGCCCAGTAACCGCCCTCCTCTGCCTCATGCACCACTACTTTTAGTTTCATAATTCACCTCATTTAAAAATTATTTGAGCCAATTTTATCACCTTTCTAATCTTTGCTGATGAAGTAAATAGAAATTATAAATCCGCTTGCACGAAAACCCATGCGGGTTGGCTGGAGTGGAAAATGCCTTGAATTCGCTTGTAGGCGGGGATTTCGTATTGGTCGGCGAGGGCTAATTCTGCTGGGGTGATTTGGAAAACTACGCCGGCGACTTGATTTCCTGCGGATTTTATGGCGATTGGATGATGGGATTTGCCGCTGATTTTTAGCACTTTTGCGTCCTCAATTTTGACTTGAATTAGCTCATAATTTAGCAATTTATCCGGGTAGCCTTTGAGTTTTCGTCCAAAAGTTTCAAGCTGGACTTTTTCGTTTTGCAAGGTGCCATAAGAGAATAAAAATTGGGGCTGATTCACGATTTTCCGCCAACTGTTAAAACAATCAATTTATCCATTTTGACCAAGCGGGCAAAGGCTTTGCGGATTTCCTCAGCACTAATATTTTTGATTTTATCAGTAAAATTATTAAGGTAATTTAGCGGCAAATTGTAAAAACCGATGGCGGATAAATAGCCCAAAATATTACTGTTACTGGCGGTCTGGAGGGCAAAACCGCCGATAATATTATCCTTGCCGCTTTGCAATAATTTAGCGCTAATCGGCTGGCTGATAAATTTATTTAAAGTGCCTAATGCGATGTTTTTTGCCTCTACCGCCTGCGAGTTTTTGGTTTGTAATTTGAGCAAAAAATAGCCTCTGGATTGCATTTTTGCAAAGTAGCTGTAAGCCGAATATGCCAAGCCTTTTTTCTCACGAATTTCGCCGCCGAGGATAGATGTCAAGCCGATTCCGCCAAAAATATGATTGCCCAAATACAGTGGATAATAGTCCGCATGGCTGCGATTAATGCCCACTTGTCCGATGAGCAAATGGGTTTGTTTTGATGGAAATTTTATGTGCAGATTTTGTGATTTTTTAAGCGGCAAAACATCCGCATTTGCCTGAGTTTTTTTGCCAATATTTAAGCCATGAGAAATTTGCCGAGCAATTTGTTTTGCTAATGTTTTTTCAATATCGCCGACCAAAGCAATGGTCAGATTTTTTGCCACATAATATTTTTTATAGTGCCGCTGTAAATCCGCAAGTGTAATGGCAGTAAGGGTTTGCTCAGTTCCTAAACTTGAATGAGAGTAAGGGTGGCCGGCAAAAACTGCCCTCTGAAAAGCCAGCTCCGCCACACTCGCCGGCGACTGCTCCAACGCCTTAATCGTCTGCAAAGTTTGGCGTTTTTCCCGAGTCAGATGGCTTTGCTGAAAGCTCGGCAGAGTTATGACTTCGGCAAAAATCTCAAGTGCTTTCTGCAAAATCGGCGCTCTGGTCAGCGTCCGCAGCGAAACAGTTGAAATATCTTGCGCTGAATCGGTTGAAAATTGTGCGCCCAGAGACTCAAATCCATTGATAATTTGCTCTTCATTTTGATATTTTGTGGCGCTGCCGATAAGGCTATTTGTCAATGCTGACAAGCCAAATTGCTCGGAATCAGTGGCTGAGGCGGCGGCAAAATTAAGGGCAATATCCAACATCGGCAAGCCTTTGGTTTGAGTGAAAAACACACTTGCGCCCTCCGGAGTTTGCCAAGTTTCAATCAGCAATTTCGCCTGTGCGTTGCCGATAATTAGTAGTAATAATAACGCTTTCATAGGCCCTCAGCGATGAGTTCAACCGAGTTAGCAGCGGCAAAATTCAGATAAATCTTAGCGGCGTGAATGACCTCGGCGGCGGTAATTTCGTTCATTTTATCAACATAAGAAAATAATTCCTCAACGCCCAAACCAACAGTTGCCAGAGTGCCTAAATAGTAAGCCTGAGTGGATATTTGGTCTTGCTGGAAAATAAATTCTGCCTCTAATTGTGCCTTAATTCGCGACAATTCAGCGGTAATTAAATGCGGCTGATTGATTAATTTTGCCACTTGTTTTTTAATTTCAGCCAAAACATTTTCGCTGCTGACCCCTTCTGCTGGCGTAAAACTCAGAGTAAATAAGCCGTCAAACTGGCTGTAAAGCCGATAATTCAAAGAAATATTAGTGGCAATTTGCTTATTTCTAATGAGCGTTTTTGCCAAGCCATTATCCAAAACATAAGCCAGCATTTCCAGACTGTAAGCGGTTTTCGGGCGCTCGGCAGTTTTCAAACTCGGCGTATGAAACCCCAAAACATACAGCGGCAGCTTGGCTTTCAGCCTTAATATTTTGGAATTTGCTTTCAGTGGAATTGCTAATTTTGCAGATTTTTGCAGATTAGAATTGGATTTATATTCGCCAAAATATCGCCTTGCCAAAGCCAAAACTTCGCCCGGATTTACATCTCCGACCACCACTAAAGTAGCATTATTTGGAGCATAAAATTGCTGATACCAGTCTTGTAAATCCTCCAATTTGTAGTTTTCAATGTCGTTTTGAAAGCCAATAATCGGCGCATAATATCCGCCAAAATATTTCCTTGTCCTATTTAGAGCAATTATTTTCCAAGCTGCGGAAGGCAACTTTAATCAAAAGCGTGCGCGGACCGGGCGGCGGTTATTTATTAGACACAGCGGCGCAAAATATTA
>JAAOIF010000142.1 GCA_015163925.1 Candidatus Thioglobus sp. | reverse complement strand
AGGTTTGTGAATTTTTGACCGGTATGGCTGATGTCAAAAAATTAGCCTATCAGGCTCATAATAATCAGCCGATTTACACCTCTGATTTTGCACAAGTGAAAGGCCAGCATCACGCCAAGCGCGCTTTGGAAATTGCCAGTGCTGGCGGGCATAATCTGTTGCTAATTGGTCCGCCGGGCTCTGGCAAAACTATGCTGGCCGAGCGCTTGCCCTCAATTATGCCGCCGCTTGAAAATAACAAGGCGCTGGATTGTGCATCAATTTATTCAGTCGCCGGCAAGGCGCAAGATTTGAGCCAGTTGAAAGTCCGCTCATTTCGCTCTCCGCATCACTCTTCCTCAGCTGTAGCACTGGTTGGCGGCGGCTCAAACCCCAAGCCCGGCGAGATTTCTTTGGCGCATGAGGGAGTTTTATTTTTAGATGAATTGCCAGAATTTCCACGCCATGTGTTAGAGGTTTTGCGCCAGCCCTTAGAAAATGGCGTAATTCATTTATCACGAGCCGCCCAGCAAATTACTTTTCCGGCAAATTTCCAACTGATTGCCGCTATGAACCCTTGCCCCTGCGGCTATTACGGCGATGGCACAGCAAAATGCCACTGCACCGGCGACCAAATCCAGCGCTACAAAAACAAAATTTCAGGCCCACTTTTAGACCGAATTGATATGGTTTTAACAGTGCCGCCGCTGCCGAAAGAAACCTTGCTAAACCAAGCCAGCGGCGTAGAGGAAGCCAGCGAAGTCATCAGGCAAAGGGTGGATGAGGCGCATAACATCCAGCTCGGGCGGCAAGGCAAAAGCAACGACAAACTCGGCGCTGATGAAATCGAAAAATTAGTGCCACTCAGCAAAGACAACCGCCAGCTGCTCTCCAGCGTAATCGACAAACTCAGCCTCTCCGCCCGCGGCTATCACCGCATCCTCAAAGTCGCCAGAACCATCGCCGATTTAGCCGGCAGCCAGCCGGTTGAAAAATCACATTTGATTGAAGCAGTCGGCTATCGGCGATTTGATAATTGATATTTTTGTTGTAACGGCGGGGTTTACAGCCATTTAATAGAACAGCCCATAGACGGAATTTGGATTTTTGGACCAACTCCGCTGGCGGCAATTTGGCTCATCGCTACAAACAAATCGCGCTCGGCATCTGCGGCAGTTTCCTTGCGTGAAGCGTCCAAGCGGCCACGATATTGTAATTGCAAATCGGCGTTGTAGCCAAAAAAATCCGGCGTGCAAACTGCACCATAAGCCTTGGCAACACTTTGGTTTTCATCCAGCAAATAAGGGAATGGAAAGGCAAGATTTGTGGCAATTTTTTGCATATTTGCAAACGAATCCTCGGCGTAGGCGTTTTGGTCATTTGACATAATGGCAACCGCATTTAGCCCCAATTTTTTCAGCTCTAAAGTGTCACGAATAATGCGTTCTAACACCGCCTGAACATACGGGCAATGGTTGCAAATGAACATTACTAACAGCCCATTTTCACCCTTACAACTGTGCAAATTGTGAGTTTTTCCATCAACCCCCGGCAGCTCAAAATCAATAGCCGGAGCGTTAAAATCGCAAATTGGAGTTTGAGTGCTAACCATAATTTGGCAATTATACTCAATTAGTTTTTTGATAATTAAAGCATTTTTAATAAAATTTTACAAAATCCTGTTTTTTTTGCAAAAAAGTGTTGACATAATGAAACAGTTGAGTATAATTCGCCACATCTTTGCCGTAAAAAGCGGGGTCTTCGCTGTAAAAAGCGGAGTAAGCGTCAAGCAATTAGTTGGTTTAATAAGGGTTTGGCATAATTTTAAATGTTTGGAGATATAAGATGAAAAAACAATTAATAATCGCGGCAGTTGCCGCAATGGCGTCAGCAGCTACATTTGCTGATATTTCAATCAAAGGTGATGCGCATTTTCAGTATGGAAATATTAATACTGATGCTAAAAGCTCATTGATTCAGGCTGAAAGAAAAGACTCAAATGCAACTCAGCAAAGAGTTCGTTTGCATGTTACTGGCAAATCTGGAGACTCAACTGTGAAGTTAGGTTTGCGGAATGATGGCAGAACTCGTGTATCAGGTGGTAATCAAGCCTCTGAAGGCGCAGATCCTTCTGGTTCAGGTGCTGGTCTTGGTGGTTCTGATTCTTCACAGCTGAATGTTGACTACTTGTACCTTACTACTAAAGTTGGCGGCTTAAACATTAAAGCTGGCGACTGGTGGGACACAACTGGTCTTGGCCTTGCTCGTAAGGGTAAAGCTGATGCTGATAGAATTGAGTTTAGCACTAAAGTAGGCGGTTGGAAGCTTGGTTTTGAAACCGGCGCTAGCAGTAACTCTAATGTCTATTCTGCTATTGGTAAAGTTGGTGCTTTCAATGTTAAGTTTGAGCATAACACAGCTGTAAGTCTTGACGGTGCTGCTGTTACTACTAGAACATTCGCCACTAATGCTGACAAAGCTGCGCTTAAAGCCGCAGAAGCCGCTTTTACTGCTACCCCTAATGACGCAACTTTGCTCGCTCTCGCGATTGCCAAGGCTGCTAAAAGTGGTGCGAGTACTGCTGGTATTAAAAGCGGTTTAGGTGCACTTCAGGCAGGCAAATATACTGACATTTCCGTTAAAGGTAAAGTTGGTTCTATTGGTATTGCCGCTGAAGCATTCTTAGGTAAGAACGACACTCGTAAAGCAGCCGGTCTTGGAGACGATGCAAACGCTTATGTTGCTCACCTTTGGACTAAGTTAAATAACATCACTTGGCATATTGCTTATGCTTCAACTGATGCTGGCGTTGCCGGTATCACTGGTTCTGGCAATAAGTTCTCACCTCTTGGCGTTTCTATCTTAGGAACTGCTCCGGGTGTTAACGGCGCTGGCGCTATTGGTGACTTCGGTAATTCTGAAGATACTGTTTATGGCGTTCGTGCTGACTTGAAAGCTGCTGGTATGGGCATTCAGGTTGCTGCTGGTAACTTAGAGCTTGCTAAAAACTTACCTCTTGGCAAGATTTCTAAGAAGATTGACGGCACTTTTTGGGATGTTATTGTAACTCGCCCATTAGGTAAAGGCTCAAACATCAAGTTTTCAGTTGGTAACTATGAAGATACTACTTCAGCCGCTGTTAAGATTGGTGTTA
>JAAOIF010000141.1 GCA_015163925.1 Candidatus Thioglobus sp. | reverse complement strand
TCATAATCGGCTTGCTTGAGTTTTTTCTTATCTTGCATCCAAAAAGCATTTGCCTTATTTACCGCCTCATAGCTGATTTCCTTGCCGTCCTAAATCTCTCCAGAAAATGGTCTTATGAGTTGCAAAAAACTGCCTCTCCGGCGCAAATTTATCAAGCCTTAAAACGCTCAAACCCCGCGCCGTTTGCGGCTTTAGCAATGTTTGAGAATTTTAATATTATTTCTTCCTCGCCGGAGCGATTATTTAGCGTGGCGGCTGGAAAAGTGCAAACCAGACCGATTGCCGGAACCCATCCGCGCGGCGCTGGCAAGGCAGATGAGCGCCTGAAAACGCAACTTAAAAATCATCCAAAAGAGCAAGCCGAACACATAATGCTGCTGGATTTGGAACGGAATGATTTGGGCAAAATTTGCCAATACGGCAGCGTGAAAGTCAATCAAACAATGGGTTTAGAGAGTTATCAATTCGTCCATCACTTGGTCTCAAATATCATCGGCGAGCTAAAATCCGGCGTTAGCATCAAAGAATTAGTCAGCGCTTTATTCCCCGGCGGCACTATTACCGGCTGCCCAAAAGTGCGCTGCATGCAAATTATTGCCGAGTTAGAAAACTCCCCCAGACAAGCCTACACCGGCTCTTTAGGCTATATTAGTAGTAACGGCAAAATGGATTTCAACATCCTAATTCGCAGCATAATCCAGCAGCAAAACTCGCTGAAATTCAGAGCCGGCGCCGGCATCGTTTTTGACTCAATCGCCCAACAAGAATTAGCAGAAACCAAGCATAAGGCAGAGGGCATTTTGCGAATTTTCCCCAGTAGTAATGCGGAATAGGGCAGGTGGCGTGGCATTTTTGTTGTATTTAATTGCTACAATCGGCTAAAAATAAATCAGTATAATAAATACGGAATTTTTAAAAAATAATAAGCAAAAAGATAATATTGCTAAATAATACAAAAGGATGGCATTGTGGCAGTTACAAAAAACAAGAAAAAGAGTTAAAAAATCTGGAATTATATATTTTGCTGTAAATCCAAGAATCCCTGATATGGTTAAGATTGGCATGACTATTGAGTCAGCCGAATCACGCCTTAAAACAGCTAATCGGAAGCATGAATTTATGTGTGGGAGATGGGCTATAACTCAAAAAGTAAAAACTAATGATGTTAAGCGAACTGAAGATTTAAGTCATAAAATATTTGCTGATTTTCATGATAAGGAAAGCGTTTCAACAGAAATGTTTTTTATTCCTAAAGATATGACTGTTAAGCAAATGGCAGATGATGTAAGAGAAAAAGACCAAGTTATGCGTGAGCAAAGAGAGAAACAGAATAAGGCTATGGAGGCTGTTGATAAGGCTAAAGAAGCTTTAGAGAAATTAAAGCAGGAAACCCATGAATTAATTACATTAAAACCAACAATAGAAGAGCAAGAAGACAAATAAGTCTAACAAACAGTTCCACTTTACTATCGAGGTGGCTAATTTCAAGTATTGTATAAAAGCAATTGATATGTTTTCAAAACAAAGCCAAGATGTTAAAAAAAATTTGACTTCTGATATAAATCAAAGATGGGGACAGCTATATCAGATTCAAAAAGAGTCTGGTGAAAGGATATTAAAATATCTTTTATTAACAAATTCTGGTGGTGCTATAGCCACTCTTAGCTTTTTAAGCGCATCTACATTAACCGCCGATTCAATCTACGCAAAAATAGCACTTGTTTTATTTTTATTGGGAATTATTGCTGTAGGAATATTGATAGCAAAACAATTTCACAATATATCTAATTTATTTAATTATTGGATGGAAAATGTAAGCAAATATTATGACGATAAAATTACATGGAAAGACTTAAATAAAAAAGATTCTGAGAGAGCAAATGCGTATTTTGCGGATTACATAATTGCATATTTTGCGTTCGCTTGTTTTATTTTTGGAGTTATTTTAGGCGCATGTGGTTTTTTTATATAAAGCATTTGGCAAGTAATTCTGAATTTATTTCAGAATCTGTTGCTACAAAAATGAGACCCCACTGTCATTCTGAACCCCACACTGTCATTCTGAACTTGATTCAGAATCTCATCTTGTAAAAAGCAAACTGCTTGCTGGATGAGACCCTGAATCAAGTTCAGGGTGACAGGGACGGCTCAAGGCTGGAATTTAGAAGTCATCGGGTAGCGGCGCTCTTTGCCGAAGGCGGTGGCGCTGATTTTGGGGCCGGGGGCGGACTGGCGGCGTTTATATTCATTATTTAGCACCATTTTGCTGATGCGTTTGACGGTTTGCTCGCTGAAACCTTGCTCAACTATGCGCTGAACTGATTGCTTTTTCTCAATAAATAGCTCCAATATTTGGTCGAGTTCGCTGTAAGGCGGCAGAGAATCTGCATCAATTTGGTTTGGGGCAAGCTCGGCGGAGGGTTCGCGCTCAATCACGCGCCCGGGAATTACATGGGAGATTGAATTTCGGTAATTTGCCAAGCGATAAACCATGGTTTTAGCGATGTCTTTGAGTGGCGCAAAGCCGCCTGACATATCGCCATACAGGGTAGCGTAGCCGACTGCCATCTCGGATTTGTTGCCGGTGGTAAGCACGATTTTGCCGGATTTATTTGAAATTGCCATCAGCAGCGTGCCGCGGATTCTGGCTTGCAAATTTTCATTGGTAACGCCGGAATCCGAGGCTATCAGCGGGCTGAGACTGGCGCTGAAACTGTTGAAAATATCGTGAATTTCCACCTCAGAATATTCCACATTCATACTGCTGGCCTGCGCTCTGGCGTCTTCCAAGCTGATATTTGAGGTATATTTTGACGGCATCATCAGCGCCTGAACTTTTTCCGCGCCGAGGGCATCAACCGCAATTGCCAGCGTTAATGCTGAGTCAATGCCGCCGGAAAGCCCTATCACAGCGCCGTTAAAGACTTCATTTTTTTGCACATAATCCTTGGTTGAAAGCACCAAAGCTGCATAAATTGTTTTTTCAATAGCGGCTGATTCTTGCATAATCGGCTGGCTCAAATCATGCGTCAAAGCAGTAAAAAAGGGCAGTTGATGGGTAATTTCGCCAGTATTATCCATCATAAACGAGCCGCCATCAAACACTAATTCGTCCTGCCCGCCGACCGCATTAACATA
>JAAOIF010000140.1 GCA_015163925.1 Candidatus Thioglobus sp. | reverse complement strand
GAGACTTTGGCGGAAAAAATCGCCCAGATTATTTTGGATGAATTTCCAGTAATGCAAGTGAAATTAACCCTAAATAAAGGCGAAGCAGTAACTGGCGCAAGCGGCGTTGGGGTAATTATTGAGCGGCGGCGTGGCTAAAATTCACATTAATATTGGCTCAAATCAAAATCGCCGGAGTAACATTTCCACTGCGATTGAAGCGCTAAAATTGAACTTTTTAACAACCCAATTTTCGGATGTTTTTGTAAGCCCGGCGTATGGTTTCAAGGGCGATGATTTTTATAATGTTGGAGTCAATGCAAGCACCGATTTGCCCATTGATGGAGTGATTGAGGTGTTGCATTTCATTGAAAATAATCAGGGGCGGGACCGAGCGCAGGCGAAATTTTCATCGCGTTTAATTGACTTGGATTTGGTTTTATACGATGGCGTGGTGGATGCGAAATATAATCTGCCCAGAGGCGATATTTTGAAGCATAATTTTGTGTTATTACCATTGGCACAGCTCAGTCCGGCGGGCATTCACCCGTTAGCAAAAAAAACTTACCTTGAACTTAGTGCAACTCTAAATAGGTTAAAATCGTATAATATTGAAATTTTAAATAGGACTAAAAAATGAAAAAAATACTCTTGGCAGCACTGTTTTCACTTGGTGTAAATGCCGCAGATTACGAGGCAGATATTGATTATATTGTATTGGAAAAACCGGTTCAAACCGCCACTGGAGACCGGATTGAGGTGCGAGAATTGTTTTGGTATTACTGTCCGCATTGCTATAATTTAGAGCCGATTTTGAATGCTTGGGTGCAGAAATTACCCGAGAATGCTGAGTTTATCAGGCAGCCGGCTATGTTTTCTGAGCGTTGGGTAAATGGGGCGATTTTTTATTTTGTATTGGAGGAACTC
Source organism: Candidatus Thioglobus sp. (assembly GCA_015163925.1). GTDB lineage: Bacteria > Pseudomonadota > Gammaproteobacteria > PS1 > Pseudothioglobaceae > JAAOIF01. Next base: position 2,261 of record JAAOIF010000140.1, on the reverse strand, counting down.
AATCTGTTGGAAAAGCTCCACGAGCCGCTGTTTAATGCAATTCATATTAAAAATAAACGCTTTAATTCGCAAGATAGTTTTGTTGATTGGGTGAGTGGTTTTGGGGTTGATGAGGCAAAAATCAACGCCGCATTTGACTCATTTGCTGTGCGCATTAAAACCAATAAAGCCAAGCTCAACACCGCTAAATATAAGGTCAAAGGCGTTCCGGTTTTAATAGTAAATGGCAAATATTGGACTGATGCAAATCACGCTGGCTCATACTCAAATATGCTCAAAGTGGTGGAATTTTTGATTGAAAAAGAAAGCAAAAAAGTTGCCAAAACCGAGCCACAAAAGTAATTGGAAAATGTTTTAATTTTTGCAGGATTAGACCCATCGGGCGGGGCGGGGCTGGCAGCGGATGTGGAAACCATCAATCAATTTGGGCTTACGCCGCTGCCGATTATTACTAATCTAACCGTGCAAAATACCGCGTCAGTCCGGCGTTTGCAAGAGGTCAGCAGCAATTTAATCACCGAGCAATATCAGCATTTGCAAGCTGACATAAATTTTGAAGTGGTGAAAATCGGGCTGCTGTCGTCTGATGAGCAAATTCAAACCATTTCCAAACTAATTTCGGGCAAAATTTTAGTGCTGGACCCGATTGTAAAATCCAGTAGTGGCAAGGATTTTTTAGACCAAAATTTACTATTAAGTCTGAAAAAATACCTCTTGCCACTTGCCAAAATTATCACTCCAAATTTTGCTGAATTATGCGCTTTGGCTAATTTGTCTGGCGAAAATAATGAACAAAAAGCAGTCGCAAAGCTCGGCTGTGAGTGGATTTTGGTGACTAAAACTGACACTTCAGATAAGCAAATTGAGCATAATTTATATCATCAAAATCGTTTGCTTGAGAGCTTTAATTATGCTAAATTAGCCGGTGATTTTCACGGCTCAGGCTGCACTCTTGCAAGTGCCATTGCCGCCCAGATTGCACTCGGAGCGGCGGTTAATACGGCTTGCAAGCGGGCGCTGGACTACACTTATCAAACTTTGTTAAACGCCAAAAGTGTGGGTAAAATGCAATATCATCCGCACAGAAAATTACCATTATGAGCTTTATAAATCACTGGCTTCGTCCCAGCATTTTGGCGGCTTCAGCCTACTCTACGCCGCCGGCTGACGGGCTGCTAAAGCTTGATGCGATGGAGTCTCCGTTTGCTTTGGCGGATGATTTGAGTGCTAAATATTTGACGCATTTGGCAAAAGCCGAGCTCAATCGTTATCCAAATCCTAACGCATCTGAGCTGCAAAAAACCTTGCGCGAGTTGATGAATATTCCGGATGAGTTCGGGCTGCTGCTTGGCAATGGTTCGGATGAATTAATTCAATTATTGGCGCTGGCGTGCGATTCTGAGGCTACGATTTTGAGCGTTGAGCCGAGTTTTGTGATGTATAATTTGGTGGCAAAATCCACTCATCTAAATTATGTCGGCGTAAATTTGGATGCTGATTTCCAGTTGGATTTGCCCAAAATTCAGGCGGCAATCAAAACTCATCAGCCCAAACTAATTTTCATCGCCTATCCTAATAATCCCACTGGCAACAGCTTTGAGCGCCAAAGTGTGGAAAAAATTATCACTGCAACTGATGCTTTGGTGGTTTTGGACGAGGCATATTATGCCTATTCTGCTGATAGTTTTTTGGCGGATATTGCCAAATTTCCAAACTTGGTGGTGCTGAGAACTGTCTCAAAAATCGGTTTTGCCGGGCTGCGTTTGGGATTATTAATTGGCAGCAAAAGCACAATTTCTGAGTTAGATAAATTGCGCCTGCCCTATAATATCAACACTTTAACCCAAATTAGTGCTGAGTTTTTATTGCAACAAAAAGACCAAATTGATAAAAATGCTCAGATTATTTTAGCTGAGAGAAAACGAGTTTTTGCAAGTTTAAATGCTCTAAATAATTTGAGGGCTTACCCCTCAGATGCTAATTTTATTTTGTTCAAAACCCCGAATGCGCAAGGATTATTTGACTATTTAAAAGCCAATAAAATCCTTATAAAAAACCTCACAAACTCGCCAAAATTACAAAATTGCTTGCGTGTTACCATCGGCAATTATGAGCAAAATCAGCAATTTTTAAGTGCTGTTAAAACTTTTCAAAAAGGATAAAATTATGATTAAAAATCAAGAGCTTATGAAATATTGCAATGAGTATTTGCAAGTGGATAAATTTGCTGATTACTGCCCAAACGGCTTGCAAATTGAAGG
>JAAOIF010000013.1 GCA_015163925.1 Candidatus Thioglobus sp. | reverse complement strand
ATTCAGCTGGATTCGCCGCCCCCATGGCACTTGCTGCTTGCCTTTAATCAGCCATAAAACCGGATAATTTGGAGCAGAATCGGGGAATTTTCCCTTGCCATCGGGTAGTTTTGAAAGTCTTGATAAAGCTTTTTTGCAAGATTTTCATCCCACTTTGAGAGTGCTAAAATAGCATCAGATTTGATGAATTTTTGCGGCAAAAACAGCTCCCCTTTCGTGGAAATATAGCCTTTGCAAAGTGTTGATTTTTTGCTTTTACAATTAACATTTTCCCAGCGCATCGCCACTGTTTGCGGGGTGATTTTGATTTTTAGCGTATTCCAAAACAAGCGATTTATATGCGCAGTTTGCACCCACGGCTCAAGCTCTAATACCGATTTTATATCTTGCAAATCCAACTGATATTTACCAGTAATTAGCGGCTGAATTTTGCTTGCTAAAAGGGCTTGCCCGACCGGCAAATTTTTATCAATTTCCCAACGAATATCAACTTTCAAAAAGTCAGCCTGATTGGATTTTAACAGCCCAAAAATAATCAGTCCAAGCGTTAAAATCAGCGCCAAAATCTTGAGCATCGGCATGCCAGTCCGTCAGCGCCGATTAGGGCAAATGTTGAGCGCCCTTCAATCTTATTATAATTACTAATAAATTGCTGCTTTGAACCATCAATAATTTGCAAATCGTATTCGTCAAATTGCAAAACTTTTTTGTTTTCAGCGCCCGGAAAACCATGATAACGGCTGCCATCTTTCAGGCGTAAATACACGCTTTTAGTGGCTGAATCGGTGTATTTTTGTGCTTGTTTTGCTAAGGTGATAATGGGTTTTTCGTTGATTAGCGCATAGATAAAAATTGATTCCATTTCTTGCTCATTTGCATGCTCGCCGGCTTTAACTTTTGAGCTGTAAAAAACAATTTCGCCATCTTTAAAACTTTGAAATTCGCCTTGCTTGATGAATGAAAATTCTGAGGCATTTTCACTCCGCTGCATAATCAAACTGCGCTGCTCTTTTGACCACGGCACCGCAATCGTAGTTAAAAATAAAATCAGCACAAAAATCCCCATTACCACCGGCACAATAAAAACAAAAAAGTGCTTATCGCCAATGCCCATAGAGTTCATAACAATTATTTCGGAGTTTTTGCCCAATTTGCTTAACGCCAAAATAATCGCCAAAAACAGCGCTAATGACAAAATTAGCGGAATATCTCTAATCATTTTAAAGCTAATAAGTGGAAATAAATCCGCGATGGGAATGCCCGCTTTGAGGCTTTCTTTGAAGACCAAAACTAACTGATTTCCAAATATCACCAAAGCAATCACCAAAAAAACAGCCAGCAGCAGCAGCAAAACATTGCGCATTAAATATTTGGCAATAATACTATTTATCGGGTTGAGGGCTTGTCTGAAAGCAGATTGAGTTTGCATTTCCACTTTGGTTTTTTGGGATTTTTTGGGCTTTTAAGACTATTTCTTTTGCGACATTGAGGCAAAAAATTCATCATTAGTTTTGCTGAGTTTCAGCCGGTCAATCAAAAATTCTGCCGCTTCAACAGTGTCCATCGGATGCAGAATTTTACGCAAAATCCACATTTTCTTCAATTCATTTTCATTAGTAATTAGCTCCTCACGCCGCGTTCCAGAGGCATTAATATTGATGGCTGGAAAAATTCGCTTCTCACTCAAACGCCGCTCCAGATGCAATTCCATATTGCCTGTTCCCTTAAATTCCTGATAAATCACTTCGTCCATTTTTGAGCCAGTATCAACCAAAGCTGTGGCAATAATGGTAATGCTGCCGCCGTTTTCAATATTCCGCGCCGCACCAAAAAAACGCTTCGGCCGCTGCAAGGCATTTGCATCCACGCCGCCGGTCAGCACCTTGCCAGAAGACGGGGCAATGGTGTTGTAAGCCCGCGCCAGACGGGTAATTGAATCCAACAAAATCACCACATCTTTGCCTTGCTCGGCGCGTCTTTTAGCCTTAGCAATTACCATTTCAGCCACTTGAACATGGCGTTTTGCTGGCTCGTCAAAAGTGGAAGAAATCACCTCGCCACGCACGGTTCGCTCCATTTCAGTTACCTCTTCCGGGCGCTCATCAATCAGCAAAACAATCAGCTCGCATTCAGGGTGATTACGGGCAATTGAGGTGGCAACATTTTGCATAATCATAGTTTTTCCAGCCTTCGGCGGCGCTACTAACAAGCCCCTTTGCCCCTTGCCGAAAGGCGCTACTAAGTCAATCACTCTGGTGGTAATGTCCTCTGTGCCACCGTTTCCAATCTCCAAATTCATCCGCTCATTCGGGTGCAACGGGGTGAGTGAGGCGAAGGGAATTCGGTTTCTAACATTGTCCGGATCCTCGCCATTTACCTCTGAAACTTTAACCAAAGCAAAGTATTTTTCACCCTTTTTAGGGGCACGAATTTTGCCGGTGACCAAATCGCCAGTTGATAAATTAAAACGCCGAATTTGGTTTGGTGAGACATAAATATCATCCGGTCCGGAGACATAAGAATCATCGGCTGAGCGCAAAAAACCATAGCCCTCTTGCAATGTATCCAAAGTTCCATCGCCTAATACTTCTTCGTCATTTGCCGATTTTGCTTTGAGAATGGCGAAAATCAGAGTTTGTTTTTTGGCTCGTGCAATATTTTCAATTTTTAAAGATTGTGCTAATTCTAATAATTCAGCAGGTGTGGAGCGTTTCAGTTCGGATAGTTTCATAAATTTTCCAGATGATTTAATTGTGTAAAAAGCCTTTGCGGCGGGTATTCCTTGCGGAAATAGATTGTTTTTATTTAAGTAAGTTTTTAGTTTTTTTTGAGTTTTTTAAATATATGTGTCAATAAAAGTGCTTAATTCTGCCTTGCTCAATGCGCCCATTTTGGTGGCTTCCACTGCGCCATTTTTGAATAATAATAACATTGGAATGCCGCGAACTCCGTATTTTGGTGGGGTTTGGTCATTTTCATCAACATTGACTTTTGCCACCACAATTTTGCCAGAATATTCATCAGCAATCTCATCTAACACTGGCGATAATGCCTTGCAGGGTCCGCACCAGGGCGCCCAAAAATCCACTAAAACCACTGCCGGAGAATCAACCACATCTGCCTCAAAAGAAGCGTCCGTTACTACTTTAATTTTATCGTTCATAAATTAGGAAAAATTAGGAAAAATTAGATAATATTGATTTGAAAAGAGAAGTAATACAGCAGAACTGTTGCATTTTGGCAAATTATAACAATTATTTAATGGAATTGGAGTTTATTTTTAAAGTTTTTCTGCCAACATAGATTTTAAAGCATTCTGCTGGGGCGAAGTCAGCGGGCGTTTAGTGGCATTACTGATAAAGAAAATATCCTCCGCTCGCTCGCCCGTAGTGGTGATTCTGGCGGTAATCAGGCGAATATTTAGCTTATAAAAAATATACGAAATATTTGATAATAAGCCTTGTTTATCAAGCATATTTATCTGCATTTTAGTTAGTTTTAATTTTGTATTATTGGTAAAAATAATGTCTATTGGCTGATGGTCAAAATGCCTGTGAGCCGCTTTAATACTGGTTTTTTTGGCACTCATATCCATTTGCGAAAACTTACTTTCTAACACTTTAGAAATGTTAATTTGTTGTAATAATTTATCCGGCAAAACGCTAATAGTATTGTAAGCTTTTTGATTTTTACTGGTCAATATTTTGGCGTCAACAATGTTCAAATTAAGCTTTTCAATGATACTTACTAATTTAAAAAACAGGCCTTTTGAATCGTCACAGTGGATGAAAATATCAACCACATTTTGCTTGGAAAAACGCGAAAAAATGCTGATTTTCTTATCAGTATATTCCATTACTAACGGCAGATGCCAGAGCATATCACTCAGCTCATAACGCAAAAAATAATCCTGCGGCAAGGTATCAAGCACTTGGTTTATTTGCTGATTTTCATAGCCATTAGAGAGCATTTTTGCTGATAATTCTTGCTTATTTTCATCAATTTTTTGCCACGAATCTATCGGCGCAGAATCAGAATCAGCCAAATATGCCTTAGTTGCAAAAAACAATTTTTTCAGCAAAGCATCTTTCCAATCATTCCACAAATCCGCTTTCGTAGCGCGGATATCGGCGACAGTAAGCAGATATAAATACTCTAAAAACTCAACAGATTTGACCGTTTTAGCAAATTTCTTAATCACTTCCGGTTCTTGCAAATCTTGCTTTTGCGCAGTTTCCGACATCAATAAATGCTGCCTGACTAAGTCTGAAACCAAAGTAGCATCAGGCGTTTTCAGCTGATGCTGGCGGCAAAAATCAAATGCATCCACAGCACCCAAATCAGCATGATTTCCGCCCCGACCTTTGCCAATATCATGGAACAAACCCGCCAGCAGTAACAGTTCTGGCTTATTAATGGTTTTAGCAATTTTGCTACAAAGCTCAAATTCCTTAGCAAATTCACTCACAAAAAACCGCCGCAGATTCCGAATCACAAATAAAGTATGCTGATCCACCGTATAAGCATGGAACAAATCGTATTGCATCAGCCCCATAATATGCCCAAAAGCAGGGATATAACGCTCCAAAATACCGTAGCGATTCATAAGCATTAACGCATTATTAACGCCCCGAGGCTGCTGTAACAGTTCAAGGAAAAGTATATTATTCTCAGGTTTTTTGTGATAATTTTCATCAATAATATTTTTATCATTTTGCATTTGCCTTAGCGTTTTCACGCCAATTCCACGAACATAATTATGTTTAGCAAGCAGCAAAAAAATCTCCATAAAAGCCGCTGGCTGCCGCTTAAAAACTTGGCTTTTAGTAATTTGCAAATAGCCATAATTAATCACAAAACGCTCATTTAGGCTTTGCGTATTCAGCACTCGGTCTTCCAATAATTGCAATAAAATATCATTCAAAAGTGCCACTTTAGTAACACTTTGATAATAATCTTTCATCAATTTTTCAACCGCCATCACCTTGCCATCAGTGTATTTGAGCATTTTAGCCAGCTGTTTTTGATGCTGAAATGCGATTCTATCTTCCCGCCGATTGCTCAAAATATGCAAGCCAAAACGCAATTTCCATAAAAATAATTGAGCCTGTTTTAGAGAATTATATTCGCGCTTGCTGAGGTAATTTTTATCCACTAAATCAGCCAAAGTATTCACCTCAAAATACCACTTCGCCACCCAAGCAACAGTGTGAATATCCCTTAGCCCGCCTGGACTTTCCTTCAGATTAGGCTCTAAAATATAAGCACTATTTTTATACTTTAGATGCCGATTTTTTTGCTCTTTTTGCTTGCCGACTAAAAACGATTGAGACGACCAAAAACCGGTTTTAATCAGCTCTTGCATTTTTAAAAATGCTTGTTTTTCACCAAGCAAAAATCTGGATTCCAACAGATTTGTAACAACGCTCAAATCGCTAATTTCCGCCTCGCAATCATACAAATCTCTGCTCGCATGCCCCACTTCCAGCCCGATGTCCCAGAGAAAAGTGAGGAATTTTGCAATGTGCTTTTTGTGAATATTATGACTTTTATTTGGAATTAAAATCAGCAAATCAATATCAGAATAAAAATGCAATTCCCCCCTGCCGTAGCCGCCAACGGCAATTAAACAAAGGGTTTTAGGCATAGAAAATTCTCGCCAAGCCTCAGTTAGTAATTCGTCAATTCCCTCAGAACGCTTGATTACTAAGCGTTCGGTGGCGTTTGTGTCTTGCAAAAATTCTTGTTTTAATGAATTTTGCAAAGCCTGATATTTGCCTTTGAAAGTGTCTAATTGCATTTTTAAATATCGGGTTTTTTTGCTCTAAATAATTAAAATTCAAGCGCCATTTGCAGCCGTTTTAGCACTTTATCTTTGCCTAATAATTCTGCCACTAAGTCAATGCTACCGGCGTTTCCATCGCCACTTAGTGCCAAGCGAAACGGCTGCCCGACCTTGCCAAAACCAACACTTAATTCCTCAGCCACTTTTTCAATAATTGCCTTAATTTCCGCCGCCGTCCAAGCCTCCAAAACCATTAATTTTGCTAATAATAATTCCAACGGAGCTTTGTTTTTAAAATGCTTTTTTCCAAGATTTTCATCAAAAGTAGTAAAATCTTGATAAAACATTTTCAGCCCAAAAGCCATTTCCACTAAGGTTTTTGAGCGTTTTCGCAAACTTTCAATCACTTTAAAAATATCTATTTCATTAGTAATTTCAATCTGATTTTTTTGCAAATGCCAAGCCAATTCATCAAGCAAATGCTGGGCTGGAGCGGTTTGAATATAGTGCTGATTGAGCCAAAGCAACTTGTCAGCATCAAAACTTGCCGGCGCTTTATTAACATTTTTCAGCTCAAATAATTCAATAATTTCAGCCGTTGAAAACAACTCTTTATCCCCATGCGACCAGCCCAAACGCGCCAAATAATTCAGCAAAGCTTCGGGCAAAAATCCAGCCTCCCGGTAAGCCATCACGCTGACAGCCCCGTGCCGCTTAGAAAGCCTGCTGCCATCAGCGCCCAAAATCATCGGCAAATGAGCAAAATCCGGCAGTTTCCAGCCCAGCGCCTGATACAAATTAATCTGCTTAGGAGTATTGTTTATATGGTCATCGCCGCGAATTACCACATCAATTTTCATATCAAAATCATCAACCACAACGGTCAAATTATAGGTCGGCGAGCCGTCAGTTCTGGCAATAATTAAATCGTCCAATTCCTCATTATTGACGCTAATTTTGCCCTTGACCAAATCTGTAAAAACCACATTTCCAGCGGCTGGATTTTGAAATCTCACCACCCCTGAGCTGAGATTTTTATGCCGACAATGCCCGTCATACTTAGCCTTTTCGCCCTTTGCCATCAGCCCATCACGCAGCTCTTGCAGACGCTTCTCAGAGCATTCACAATAATACGCCTTGCCGGAATTTAGCAGCTGCGAAATCACGGTTTTATAACGCTCAAAATGCTCAGTTTGAAAATATGGCCCCTCGTCATAATCCAGCCCCAGCCAGCTCATTCCCTCCAAAATCGCAGCAACTGAGGCTTTGCTCGAGCGCGCCAAATCAGTGTCCTCAATCCGCAGAATAAATTTGCCTTGCTGATTTTTCGCCCAAGCCCAAGCAAACAGGGCAGTTCTAGCGCCGCCGATATGCAAATAGCCAGTGGGTGAGGGGGCAAATCTTGAGTTCATATTAGTAATTTATTAGTAATTTTTGAATGATTTTTTTGAAATCTACTCTGAAATTTGCTCTGAATTTTGCTCGGCCTGAGCATACCAAGATTTGGCTTTTTCCAAGTCTTTTTCCACTTCCTTGCCGTCCTCATACAGCATTCCCAAAGCATACGCCGCCCCGGGCAAGGCAAATTTATTAGCGGCTTTTTCAAACCATTTGATGGCTTGATTGATGTCTTTTTCCACGCCCTCGCCGCTCATATAAGCCACTCCAATCATATGATGAGCAAAGCCGTGCTGTTGCTGGGCTGCAAGCATAAAATTCTCAAATCCCAGCGGCTGATTTTTGACCATTCCCAAGCCGTTCATTTGCATCATTCCCAAGCGCCATAAGGCTTCTGCGTTGCCCTGGGCGGCAAGTGGAGCTAATAATTGATAAGCAAAAGCAAAATTTTTCGCATCAAAAGCCGCCAGACCACTGGCTAAATCGGCTGAATATGCGTCAGATTGGTTGGAATTTGGCATAGTAATAATTGTTCAAAAGCCAATAATTTTACACAATCGCCAAGTTATTAAGTGGCATTTGAGCAAGTGGCATTTGGGTATAATATTTCAAACTCAGCAAAACATTTGGATTATGGAATTTAATCAGCAAGCAGCCAGCAAAAACAGTATTATTTCTGTTGATAATTTAGGCGTTAAATTAGCCAATTCAACGCTCAAAACTCCATGCTTCATTTCGCCTAATTATCAGACAGAGCTTGAGATTTCCGCCCTCTCAGCACTTGATAAAATCACACTTTTTCCCTTGAGCCAGCCAGATAATATTGATATTTTAATCATCGGCACTGGCGCTAAAATTGAGTTTTTATCAGCCGAACAGCAAGTCGCTATAAGCCAGATGGGGCTTGGCGTAGAGACGATGAACAGCGAATCGGCTTGCCGCAGTTTCAATTTATTATTATCTGACAAGCGCTTAGTCGGGCTATTATTATTATGAAAAAATGGCTTAATATCAACGAGTTACGCCATTATTGGCATTATTTCAAAATGGACACGCCGCTGTTTTTGCTGCTGATTGCTATTAGTTTGTTTGGCTTGGTGGTGCTTTACAGCGCTTCTGCCGCCTCGCTGGGCTTGGTTTATAAGCAAATCAGCCATTTTTCACTTGCCATTGTGGTGATGGGAATTATTGCTCAAATTCCGCCCTATCAGCTGCGGCGATATTCGCCATATTTGATGTTATTAGGAATTATTTTGCTCAGTCTGGTGCTGCTGTTTGGCTCAAGTAGTGGCGGCGCTCAACGCTGGCTGGACTTGTGGTTTATCCGTTTTCAACCCTCGGAGATGATGAAGGTAATTGTGCCGATTGCGATTGCTTCGATCCTCAGCGAATCCACCCTGCCGCCCAAGCCATTGCCAGTATTTATTTCAACTATTTCAATTATTGTAATCGTTTTGCTCATCACCAAACAGCCCGATTTAGGCACTTCATTACTAATTGCCGCCAGTGGTTTTTATGTGTTATTTTTCTCCGGAATCCGCATTCAAATCATCAAAAATAGCCACTGGCTGAATTTTGCTGCAATCGCCTCAATGCTTGTTACAATCGGCTATATCGCTTGGAATTACTTACTAATTGCTTATCAAAAAAAACGCATTTTAACGCTAATTGACCCAAGCTCAGACCCGCTCGGCTCCGGCTATCACATTTTGCAATCCAAAATCGCCATCGGCTCTGGAGGACTACTCGGAAAAGGCATTGTGCAAGGCTCTCAGTCGCAATTAAATTTCCTCCCCGAGCACACAACCGATTTCATTTTTGCAGTAGTTGCTGAAGAATTAGGCTTTGCCGGAGTGCTATTTTTACTACTAATTTACGGGCTGATTATTTACCGCTGCCTGCTGATTTCCTTTGAGTCCGAAGACACATTTTCTAAACTATTAGGCAGCAGTTTAACCCTGATTTTCTTTACTTATATTTTCGTAAATATCGGCATGGTTTCTGGGCTGCTGCCGGTGGTCGGAGTGCCTTTGCCGTTGCTGAGTTACGGCGGCTCGTCGGTCATTACTCTGATGGCAAGTTTTGGAATTATTATGTCAATTCGCAAGCACAAAACTCCCGGCTATCTCTCTTAAATAAAGGATAAAAGCAAATGCTGAAAATTTTATTATCAATATTTTTATTACTATTTTCAACAGTAATTCTGGCTAAAACCTTGCCGGCTACGGATTTTCGTTCCACTCAGAATTTTATTGCCAAAATGGTTAAAAAACATCATTTTATAAATAGCGAATTGCAATTTATTTTTTCTAAAACAAAACTTACTGTTGCCAAAAAACGCAAAAAAAGTAAAAAAACCAAGCCCAGAAAAAAAAGAAAAACTATGTCTTGGGACAAGTATCAAGGGCTTTTCCTGACTGCTGAAAGGCTTGAAAATGGAGTAAAATTTTGGCGAGAAAATTATCAACATCTCCAGCGGGCTGAGAAAATTTACAATGTTCCAAGCGAAATTATTACAGCAATTTTGGGAATAGAAACCAGTTATGGCGACAAAAAAGGCACGCATCCGACCTTGCAAACCTTGGCAAAACGCGCTTTTGGCAATTACCGAAGACGCAATTTTTACAAAAAAGAGTTGGAAGCATTTTTATTGATGGCACGAGAAAACGCCATTCCTCCACTTAGTATTAGCGGCTCATACGCCGGTGCTATGGGCTATCCACAATTTATTTCTACTTCATATCGGCATTTTGCGGTGGATTTTGATAATGACGGAAAAATCGATTTATTCTCAAATCCAATTGATGCTATCGGCTCAATCGCCAATTATTTTGACAAACATCACTGGCACGATTTTGGCGAAATCGCCCGTCCAATTACTCTTTCAGCCAAGCAATTAAAATATGCAAAACGCTCAACCAATAAGCCTAGAAAGTCAGCAAAGTATTGGCGTAGCAAGGGTTTTGCCATTCCGCCAGATGTAAAATCCGCCAGCAAATTAGCCTTTATAAATTTGCCACAGGACGATAGAAATGATACTTGGCTAACTTTTTGGAATTTCTATGTTCTAACCCGTTATAATCACGATAATAGATATGCGATGGCCGCTTATCAATTATCCGTTCAACTAAAACGAGAATTTAACTTAAAATAATTATGAAAACACAAGACAAAATGTTACTCAAAAAAATATTTCAATACTTAATAATTTCCTTTAGCATCAGTGCTTTTAGCGTGCAGGCGGCGATTTTTATAATCCCCAAACCGCCCTCAGTTAAGGCTGCCGCTTACGCACTTTTAGACCATAATTCTGGCGAAATTATTGCTGCAAATAATCCTGATAAAAAACGCTCACCAGCCAGTTTGACCAAGCTGATGACCGCTTATGTGGTTTTTCAACTGATAAAAGACGGCAGAATTAGCTTAGACGATGATGTCAGAATTAGCAAAAAAGCTTGGAAAACTACCGGCTCAAAAAGCTTTATTGAAGTCGGCAAAACCATCAAGCTTGAGATTTTACTCAAAGGAATGATTATCCAATCTGGCAACGATGCAGCCGTTGCCCTGTCCGAGCATATCGCCGGCACGGAAGGCACTTTTGCCGCTTATATGAATGAATATGCCGGGCAATTAGGCATGCAAAATTCACGCTTTGAAAATTCCTCCGGACTGCCAGATAAAAATCAATACACCAGCGCAAGAGATATGGCAATCCTTGCTGCTGCAACGATTAGGGACTTTCCCAAATTCTACACTTGGTATTCAATTAAAGAATTTAGCTATAATAATATCAAGCAACGAAACCGTAATAAGCTGCTGTGGAGCGACCGGACGGTTGATGGGCTGAAAACTGGATTTACCGAAAAAGCCGGTTATAACTTGGTCGCCAGCGCTAATCGGGTGGGAATGCGGCTGATTTCTGCAGTGCTCGGCTCAAGTGGAGTTGATGCTCGGACCACACAAACGCAGAAAATCTTAGACTACGGCTTTCGCTTTTTTGAAACGGTCAAAATTGCTGACTTTAACAAGCAGCTGCCGATTTCCAGTTCAACCCAAGATTTCATCAAAGTTGGTCTGGCGGACACAGCCTATTTAACCTTACCCAGAGGGCAATTCAAGCTATCTCAGCAAGCCATCGTTTTGGATAAAAGCCTATCAGCGCCCATTCAAAAAGACGATTCTCTGGGCAGTTTGGTAGTAACTTTTGAGGAAGAAGTGCTGGCAAAATTACCACTAATTGCCTTAGAAAACGCCGAATCAGCTGGATTATTTTCACGAATGATTGATGGAATTAAATCGCTTTTTTAACTAATTTTAATGGTTTTTTTAAACGGTCAATTTATTGAAAAACAGCAAGCTTTTGTGCCTGTTATGGACAGAGGTTTTTTGTTTGGTGACGGCGTTTATGAGGTAATTCCAGTCTATCAGGGCAAAATTTTTCACTTAGCAGAACACCT
>JAAOIF010000139.1 GCA_015163925.1 Candidatus Thioglobus sp. | reverse complement strand
AAAACGCCCACGCCACCAGCGTCCACGGCCGAGACCAGCGCAGCCAAGTGGAATCCAGCTGCCCCCGAATCAGCGAAGACAGCACAAAAGCAAACGGAATCGCCATCCCCACATAGCCCTGGCGCAAAAGAGGGCAATCGTGCCATCGCTCAAGCGGCGGTGTATTGTGCCATTGCCCCAAAATCCAACGCCGTTTATAAGGCTTTTAATCAGGCAATGGTTCAAGCGCAAGAAACCAGTGATTTGCCTGTGCCAAAGCATTTGTGCAATGCTCCAACCGAGCTGATGAATGAGTTGGGTTATGGGGAAAATTACCGCTACGCCCATGATGAGGAAAACGCCGTAGCCAAAGGGCAAACCTACTTTCCGGAAGCCTTGGGCGAGCAGCAATATTACGCCCCAACAGACCGAGGTTTAGAGATTAAAATTGCCGAAAAACTTAGGCAATTAAGGTGAAATTACTGATTTTTGATTTTTGTAAGTTTTAATAAAATTTGTTAGTTTTAACAAAACCTGTCACCCTGAACAAGATTTAAGGGTCTCATCTCTTTTACTGTCACCCTGAACTTGATTCAGGGTCTCAACCAGCAAGCACGGTCTGCATTCCCACGCACAGCGTGGGAACGAGTGGGGGGGGGCGTCCTCTACGGGCAAGGCTCGTGTCACATGAGATTCTTAAATCTTGTTCAGAATGACAGTGTGGGGCGGGTCTCATCTAACAAGCACGGTCTGCATTCCCACGCATAGCGTGGGAACGAGTGGGGGGGGGCAGTTCAGAATGCTCCCAAGCAAGGCTTGGGAGTTCAAAATCACAGTGGCGAATTTGTGTTATTTGAGTTATACTAAATAAATGAATTTTTTGCCCACAATTTTGGTGATTGGAATCGGCGCGACAATCGGCGCGAGTTTGCGGTATTATTTGGGGCTGGCGGCGGCGAGCTGGCTGGGAGCTGGTTTTGCTTACGGGACGCTGATTGCAAATGTTACTGGCGCATTTATTGCCGGTATTTTTGTGGTAATTATTTTGGAAAAATCGCTTCTGTCCGATGCTTATCGGCTATTACTTTTGGTGGGTTTGTGCGGCTCGCTTACTACTTTTTCGGCGTTTTCAATAGAAACTTTGCAATTTTTGCAAGCAAATTATTACCTCAAAGCCGGGCTGAATATTGGTCTAAATGTGGGCTTGTCGCTGCTGGCACTGGCGTTTGGGGCGAGCCTTACTAAAATAATATTATAAGCAATCAGCCTAAATCTGCTGGTTTTAAGTATTTAACACGCTGTTAATAATAGCTAATACTTGGCGAATGGTTTGGGTTTTGGCGTTATCAACAAATTTAATTTGTCTGGTTTTATAATCAATGGATTTGACTTGTTCGGTCATAATAAAACCGCTGAGTTTATTGCTTTGGACTTGAATATGAAACGGTATTTTCCGGTCGGTATTGGTGATGGGGCAAACAATTGCCAAGCCCATTTTTTGGTTAAATGCGTTGTTGCTAATAACTAAAGCAGGTCGTCTGCCTTGCTGTTCATGCCCGGATTGTGGGTTGAAATTCACGATAACAAAATCGCCTTTTTGAGGAATATATTTCACCAAAATTCAGCGCCCTGAGCGTCAGAAAACACTTCATTGGCCTGATAATCATCGGGCATTTGTGCTAATAATTGGTTCAGATTTACACTCGGCGAGGCTGCTGGTTCAAGAATAATTTTGCGTTTATCAAGCCTGATATTTAGCAAATCGCCGGGGTGAATTGATAGCTGATTGATGAGTGATTTTGGCAATCTTAGCGCTTGCGAGTTGCCCCATTTTGAAACGGTTGCTTGCATTTTTAGCCTCGTAAAATTAAATATCAAAAGTATATCATTAAATTGTTGTAGAAAGCAATTTTTTCTCCAAAGTATCAAGTAATTTCTCAGCGGGTTTTAGCTCAGATTGGGCGGCTAATTCGACTATGCCGGTGGGGCTGGTGATGTTGATTTCAGTGATAAAATCGCCAATTACATCTAAGCCGACAAACAGCAAACCTTTGGCTTTGAGGGTTGGGGCGATTTGGGCGCAAAGCCAAATATCCCGCTGGCTGAGGGGCTGGGCGACTCCGCTTGCACCTTGGGCGAGGTTGCCTTTCCAGTTGCCTTTAGCGGGGATGCGATTTAGCGCAAAAGCTATCGGCTCGCCGTTAATAATGAGAATGCGCTTGTCGCCTTGAGCAATTTCTGGGATGAATTTTTGCGCCATAATTGGGGTTGAAAAGTCGTCTGTGAGTTGGCAAATTTGCATTCTGGCGTGGTCTGGCTCAGTGGCTGAGAGCTTGAAAATATCCTCGCCGCCCATGCCGTCTAAAGGCTTAATAACAATGGTTTTCAGCCGTTGCAAAAATGCCAAAATTGCCGTCTCATCAGCACTTACCAAAGTATTAGGAATACATTTTGGAAAATTCAAAATAGATACTTTTTCGTTAAAATCCCGCAGCGATTGTGGCTTATTTACCACCAAAACTCCCTGTTTTTCCGCCAATTCCAATAGGTAAGTGGCATAAATATAATTCATATCAAAAGGCGGATTTTTACGCATTAAGACTAAGTCAAATTGCGAAAAGTTGATAATCTGACTGGCGGATTTTTGGTAGTAATTTTGCGAATTTTCAGTAGTAATAGTTTTTGCCGCATTCGCAAAAATACCGTTAGAATCGGCAAATATATCGGCTGAATCAAAAGTCCAAACCTGCCAGCCGCGATTTTGAGCCGCTAACATTAACGCTAACGAGGAATCTTTTTGCGGATTGATTTTGCTAATATCATCCATCAAAACGGCTATGTTTATTGTCATCAGAGTTTTCCGGCAAACAGTTTCAAAAAGTTATAGTATAGCGTATAATCTTCATCCTTTGATGCGGGGTGGAGCAGTTTGGTAGCTCGTCGGGCTCATAACCCGAAGGTCATAGGTTCAAATCCTGTCCCCGCTACCAAGTTTTCAAACCTGTCAATAAAGATTTTTGACAAGGGGATAGTTGTTGAAATAAAGCCCCCTTTTTAGGGGGTTTTTTGTTGATTTAGAGAGAAAAAAAATGGCGAAAAATACCGATAAAATTACCAATTTAATCGCCCCGAGTGTTGAGAATTTAGGTTATGAATTGGTTGGAGTTGAATATTTTGCCAGCGGAAAACATAGTATTG
>JAAOIF010000138.1 GCA_015163925.1 Candidatus Thioglobus sp. | reverse complement strand
GCTCGGCGAGTAAGCCGTTTTTTGGGATTGAGCCGCAAGTGGTAAATGAAAATGGCGAAGTGCTTGAGGGCGAGGCGGAGGGATATTCGCATTTATTTTGCACAGCCAGATATTAACAAAATCGTAAAAATACCGACAAAAAAACCTTTTAATAAAAACATTTTCTACCTCACTTTTTAAAAAAATAAATTATACCATATTTTCAAAGTCTGGCAGAATTGCCATTTTAATTAGGCTGAAACTTTTTTTTAGCGGCGGCGTATATTTGAATTATGAATAAAAAAAATATCATATTTGTAATTATTTTTGCAATTATTTCTGCAATTTCTGCGGCTGGTTTTGCCAAGGATTTGCATTTTGAAAGTGGCGATTATCAAAATACTTTAATTGAGTTATACACCTCTGAGGGCTGCAGTTCTTGCCCTCCGGCGGACGAATGGCTGAGTGCGCTCAAACACCATCCAAAATTATTCACTGAAATTATTCCAGTTGCTTTTCATGTGGATTATTGGGATTATATCGGCTGGTCGGATGAATTTGCCGATAGCAAATATTCCGCCAGACAGCAGCAATATTATCGGCAAGGCGGTATCTCTTCTGTATATACGCCGGGATTATTGCGGAATGGCAAAGAGGATAGAACTTGGAGCTATCGGCTGAATGATTTCAACCGTGAAAAGCCCGGCAAGCTCAGTGTTAATCTGTTGGACGGGACTGTTTATGTGAATTTCAAACCGGCGCAAAAGCATCAAAATTTAATCGCTCATGTGGCATTATTAGGCTCTGGATTTAGCTCAACCGTTACTGCTGGCGAGAATCAAGACCGAGTTTTAAAGCATGATTTTGTAGTCTTAAATCACCAGCAAAAATCCAGCAAAGTCAATCGCTGGTCAATCAAATTACCACAATCTAAAAAAACCCCAGAACGCTTTGCCTTAGCGGTTTGGGTCAGTGATTCCAACTCTTTAAAACCCATTCAGGCGACTGCCAGCTGGTTGGAATAATCATTTTTCAGGCAACAAATCTGAATTATCCTCAGCCAAAATCTCCAGCGCCTGCTGCACGCAAGACGGCGGCACTTGGACTTTCACTCCGCCCAAAGCATTGGAGTAAAGCCATTGCATATTAATAGTATGCTCGTCCGCCAGAACCACAGGAATGCCCTCAGAATCCAATTTTGCCAAAGCGATATATGCCTCATGTGCAAAGGAAAAACTGGCAACTGTGACCAACATTTACGCTAATCCTAAACGCCGTAACGCACTCGGTAAGCCTCAATCCGGGCAATTAACGCCGCATCGCCGCCGCCCTTGAGATAATCAATCAGGTCGGATAAATTGATAATACTAAAAACTTGAACGCCGAATTTTGCCTGAATTTCCTCAATCGCCGAGGTTTCGCCAGCGCCCTTTTCCTGCCGGTCCAGCGCCACAATTACGCCTTTTGCCTGCGCCCCATTTGCTTTGATAATATCAAATGCCTCTGAAATCGCCGTGCCAGCGGTGATAACATCATCAATAATTAACACCTCGCCGGCAAGTTTTGCGCCAACAATTTCGCCGCCCTCGCCGTGATTTTTTGCCTCTTTGCGATTAAAACTATAAGCCAAATTCTTGCCAAAATCTTCATACAAAGCCGCCGCTGCTGCTACTGCTAAAGGGATTCCCTTATACGCCGGACCGAATAAAACATCAAATTTTAAGTCATTTTGCTCAATCGCCTGAGCGTAAAATTTGCCCAATTTTGCCAAATGCTCGCCGCTGTTAAATGCACCGGCGTTAAAAAAATACGGACTGATTCTGCCTGATTTTAGCTCAAACTCGCCGAATTTTAGCGCCCCGACTTTTAGCACAAAATCAATAAAATCTTTTTGGTACTGTTGCATTTTTTTCCTATTAAAATTAAGTTTTAAAAGTTAAATTTTAGTCGTTTAGAGCGTTTAGATTTTGTTCAATTTTAATCTTTTTTGCACACGCAATGAGGGAGTTTATATGTCAATAAATGACCGATTGAGTATGAAAAAAAGTTTAAAATTGGGCGAAAGATGAATGCTATAAACGGCTAAAAATGAGAATTATAACGATTAATGTAAACGGCATTCGTGCTGCTGAGAAAAAAGGTTTTTTCAACTGGCTGAAAATCCAAGCTGCTGATGTGGTTTGTCTGCAAGAAATCAAGGCTCAAGAACAGCAATTAGATGAGAAATTTTATCCAAAAAACTATCATTGTTTTTACCAGCCGGCAGAGAAAAAAGGCTACTCCGGCACGGCGATTTTCAGCAAAATCAAACCTAATAAAATCCGCCTCAGTCCTTGGAAAGACATTAATTTTGAAGGGCGATTTTTGCAAGCCGATTTTGATAATCTGAGCGTGGTTTCCATCTATATTCACTCCGGCAGTTCTAAGCAGCAGCGGCAGGATTTGAAGATGGAATTTTTGAGCCAGCGTTTTTTGCCTTACCTTAAAAAAATCAAGCAGAAAAAGCAAAAAATCATCTTTTGCGGAGACCTAAATATTGTGCATAAACGCCGTGATATTAAGAATTTCAGCGGCAATAAAAACCGTTCAGGTTGCCTGCCGGAGGAACGCGCCTACCTTGATATTTTGTTTGATGAGCTGGGATTTATTGATGGTTTTCGGGAGGTAAATGATGAAAATGAGCAGTACACTTGGTGGTCAAATCGCGGGCAAGCTTGGGCGAATAATACCGGCTGGCGGATTGATTATCAGCTTCTCAGCCCTAATCTGAAAGGCTTGGTCAAAAGTGCTACCATCTACAAGGCACAGCGTTTTTCTGACCATGCACCGCTGCTTATGAGCTATAAATTTAATGCACTTTCACCCTGAACAAAAACTGTCACCCTGAACAAAAACTGTCACCCTGAACAAGATTTAAGGGTCTCATCTAACAAGCACGGTCTCAAAACCCCCTGTCACCCTGAACTTGATTCAGGGTCTCTACTTACTGGATGAGATTCTGAATCAAGTTCAGAATGACAGTGTGGGTAGTTCAGAATGACAGTGTGGGGCGGGTCTCATCTAACAAGCAGGGTCTGCATTCCCACGCACAGCGTGGGAACGAGTGGGGGGGGGCAGTTCAGAATGCTCCCAAGCAAGGCTTGGGAGTTCAAAATCACAGTGGCATATCAGACTATGCTAATTAACGAAAATAACCTAAATATGCTGGATGAAAAAGCCCA
>JAAOIF010000137.1 GCA_015163925.1 Candidatus Thioglobus sp. | reverse complement strand
TCCAGAAAAACGCTTACTAACTGGCTTTCAGGCTGAATTTTAAACTCCAAATCCAGCCCGTTAGCCACTTCCAGCAAAGCATTTTCATTAGTAATATCAATTTTTCGCCCATCAATCGCCACAAACAAGTTTTCTGATGCATTAAGTGATTTGAATGTTAATTTATAGATAGCATTAAAGATAAAACCTAAAATGGCACAGAGGCTTACACTGAAAGCTGGTAAAAACCAAAGTAGAGCAAGCTATTGAAAATCCAACACTAAATTAGCTTAAACGCCTTGAATAAAACCCAATGCTTTTTGGGGGTTGGGTTGTTCTAAAAATAGGGCGTGGGTTTCGGCTTTGAGCCATGTGCTTTGGCGTTTGCAGAGCTGGCGAGTGGCAATAATTGATTTTTCAATCATTTCGTTTTCGCTGATTTTGCCGTCTAAAAATTGCCATGCTTGGCGGTAGCCTACGCACCGGATTGAGGGCAAGGTTTCGCGCAAATTTGGGTTTTGTTTTAGCGCTTTTACTTCGTCCAAAAAGCCGTTTTCCATCATCGCTAAAAAGCGTTTTTCAATGCGTTGATGGAGTTTTTTGCGTGGTGGCGTGAGGATGATTTTTTTGATTGGATAATTGATTTCTGGGCGCTTGTTGCCTTGTAAACTGCTGAGGGTTTTGCCGCTGAGGTCAAATACTTCCAAAGCTCGGATGATGCGCTGGGTGTCGTTTTGGTGGATTCTCTGGGCTGATTTTTCATCTATTTTGGCTAAATTTTTATGCAATTCTACACTGCCTTTTTGGCTTAATAATTGGTTGAATTTGGCTTTGGATTCTGGCGTGGATTCGGGCAAATCGGACAAGCCGTGTTCCAATGCGTGAAAATAAAATGCCGTGCCGCCGACCAAAATTGGCACTTGCTGTTTGGCGAAGGCGATTTCAATTTGCGCCTTGGCATCACGGACAAAATCAAATGCCGAATAGGACATTTCCGGCGAGCAAATATCAATCAAATAATGTGGATATTTGTCCAAAATTTGCTGGCTGGGTTTGGCAGTGCCGATGTCCATACCTTGATAAATCAGCGCAGAATCAACGCTGATAAGCCTTGCAGGCAGTTCATCAGCCAGATTTATTGCCAAATCAGTCTTGCCCGAGGCGGTCGCCCCCATCAAAAATATCACGGTTTTATTCATAATTTTGCTCACTATTTGACACTAAGTTACGCCCGCTGAAACAATTGGATTATAATACGCTACTCAAATTTATTTGATAAATATATGTTTAGAGTTGAAAATCAGGTTAGTGGCAAGGTTTTTCAGACCGATGGCGTGGATGCGATTTTGGATGATGCGCTGCTGCACGGGTGTAATTTTCCGTATGGCTGTCAGAAAGGCATTTGCGGCAAGTGTAAGGCGACTATTATTGAGGGCGAGGTCGGCTACCCGAATGCTATTTATGACGGCATCAGCCCTGCTGAAATTGCTGATGGAATGGCGCTTTTGTGCCAATGTAGAGCAAAATCTGATGTGGTTTTGGTAGTGGCAGAATTGGACTCTGTGGCGGATTTGGAAGTGAGAAAATTGCCTTGTAAAGTGGAGCGGATTGAGCGCCTAAATCACGATGTGGTGCAGGTGTTTTTGAAGATTGCCGCGGGTGAGTCTTTGCAGTATTTGGCCGGACAATACATAGATTTAATTCACCCAGATTTTGAGCCGCGCTCGTTTTCAATCGCTAATGCGCCGGGCAATTCCAGCTTGATAGAATTGCATGTGCGCTGGGTTGAAGGCGGCAAATTTACCGATTTTGTCTTTCATAAATTAGCGGCAAAATCACTATTACAATTGGAAGGTCCAAAGGGTGATTTTTTCTTTAGAGAAGACAGCAAAAAGCCAGTGATTTTGGTGGCTGGTGGCACTGGTTTTAGTCCGGTGAAATCCATTGTGGAGCATGCGATTGCCACTAAATTAGAGCGGCAAATTTACCTGTATTGGGGCGTGCGAGATGTGCCAGATTTGTATTCTGACTTGCCGCAAAAGTGGGCTGATGAGTATGAAAATATTAGCTTTGTGCCAGTTTTATCCGAGCCGAATGCTACTTGGCAAGGGCGAAATGGTTTTGTGCATCAGAGCGTTTTGGAGGATTTTGATGATTTAACCGGCTATGAAATTTACGCCTGTGGCCCGCCGGTAATGGTCAAAGCGGCTGCCAAAACTTTTGTTGAATGCGGTATGATTAAGGATAATTTCTATTCTGACGCCTTCGTTTTTGCCTTCACCGAAGCCAAATAAAATTATGAATATGCAAAAACATTTGAGCCAGAAACTCAACCAATCCCTTAGCCCAACTCACTTAGAGGTAATTAACGAGTCGGCAAATCATTCTGGAAATGCTACTGAATCGCATTTTAAATTAGTGGTGGTGAGTGCCGATTTTGCTGATTTGAAATTGCTTGAGCGGCATCGTTTTATCAACCAACTTTTTGCCGCTGAATTAGAGCAAATTCACGCTTTGGCAATGCACACTTACACTCCGGCGGAGTGGGCGAAAAAGCAAAATTCGCCTGATTCTCCGCAGTGCGCCGGAGGTGTGAAATCGTAAAAATTATCGCCTATGGTTCATTACTAATATCGCTCAGTGGCTGTGCGGCGCTGGATTTTATCAATCCAAATTTAGTTGTTGATAAGGGCTTTGAGCCGCCGCCTAAAAGCATTTCTAAGCCTAAAATTATTCGCCAAGCGCCAAAAGTTGAGAATGATTTATGGCGTTATATTTCCGCCGGAAACAGCCTAAAAGCCCGCAGCCAGAGGGATTTATTTTGGCACATTGATTGGTTCAAAAAGCATCCGGACTACCTCACTCGGGTTACAAAACGCGCCAGTCCGTATTTGCATTTAGTCGTCAGAGAGGTGGAAAAGGCTGGCCTGCCGCTTGAATTAGCGTTACTGCCGATTGTGGAATCAGCCTATTATCCATTTTCATTTTCTCACGGCACGGCATCTGGACTGTGGCAATTTATTCCGGCGACCGGCAAACTCTATGGCCTCAAGCAAAATTATTGGGTTGATGAACGCCGCAGTGTAATTCGCTCAACCCGTGCTGCTGTGGCGTATCTGAAGAATTTGCATACTTTATTTAAGGGCGACTGGCTGCTGGCAATTGCCAGTTATAATTCTGGTCCGGGGCGGGTGCAAAGGGCGATTAACAAAAATAAAGCTTTGGGCAGCATATCGGCGGCGCTGACGA
>JAAOIF010000136.1 GCA_015163925.1 Candidatus Thioglobus sp. | reverse complement strand
TCAAATTACCGCCACGAGTGATGGCAGCAAACTTAGTTGCATCAAGCGAATCAAGCGAAATATTAGCCCGATTTATGCCAGCCGCTTGCAGTTTTTTCGCCAGCGGAGAGAGCAAATGAGCGTTAGTTGAAATTGGAATATCGGTAATATTTTCAATCTCGCCGAGCATTTTTACCAACTCCAAAAGCCCTTTTCGCAGCAGCGGCTCGCCACCGGTCAGGCGGATTTTGCTCACGCCGAGCTGGCTAAATATTCTTACAATTTTGGCAATTTCTTCAAAGGATAATATTTCTCGGCGCTCGGTTTTGTTGCTGTGATCCTCGTCCCGACAGTAGCTGCAGCGGTAGTTACAGTGGTCGGTTACCGAAATTCTGAGGTAGCTGATGCGGCGATTAAATGGGTCAATTAGCATTAAATTTTCCAGTCGCCAGATTGTCCGCCGGATTTTTCCAACACTTGAATTTGACCAATTTGCATATTTTTATCGACCGCTTTGCACATATCATAAATCGTCAAAGCCGCAACACTAACGGCGCTCAGGGCTTCCATTTCCACTCCAGTTTTGCCGTCTGTTTTTACAATAGCAACAATTTCCACACCAGATTTTTCGCCGTTTAAACTAAAATCAACGCTAATTTTCCCCAACATAAGCGGATGGCAAAGTGGGATTAAATCAGCGCATTTTTTAGCTGCCTGAATGCCAGCAATCCTTGCCACAGCAAGCACATCGCCTTTTTTATGCTGCCCAGAAATTATCAATTCTAAGGTTTTTTCCTGCATAAAAATCACAGATTTTGCCTTAGCAATTCTGTTACTACTAATTTTTTCTGAGACATCAACCATTTGCGCCTCGCCTAAGTCGTTGATATGACTGAGTTTATCTGCTTTTTTCATAATTTCATAAGTGAATAATAATTAAGGATTTTGCCCTTTTCAAAGCTAATGTTTTCGGGGATTTCCACCAAGCCATCAGCCCAAACCATTGAACTTAAAACATTGGAATCCTGCTTGGGGTATAGGATTGCGGACGGTGGCTGAGTGCCAAGTTCTAATTTCACTCTGACAAATTCACGCCTATTTCGCTGTTTTTTCCACTCAAAGCCGCATTGCACCTGAGTTTTCTGATTTTTATAATTCTCAATTCCTTGCATTTTTTTAATCATCGGCTGGGCAAATAAAAAGAAAGTTACCATAACTGACACCGGATTTCCGGGCAAACCGATAAAAATTGCTTGCCCGATTTTGCCGAATGCTAACGGTTTTCCGGGCTTCATTTTAATCCGCCAAAACGCCAAATCCCCTAATTTTTCCAGCGCCTTTTTAACATAATCTTCCTCGCCGACCGAGACCCCGCCGGTGGTAATAATCAAATCGCAAGTGGCTGATAATGCTGATAAGGCTTGATTTGTGGCGCTAAAATCGTCTTTGATATTGCCCAAATTTACCACCTCACAGCCGAGCTGATTGAGCAAAGCCACCAGCGCATAACGGTTGGAATTAAATATTTTGCTGCCGGTTAAGGCGCTGCCCGGCTCAATTAATTCATCGCCGCTGAAAAAAACTCCGACTTTTATTTGCTTAAATATGCTAAGTTTTGCCACGCCGACAGAGGCCGCCAGAGCAATGTCTGCGGGGTTTAGCCGCCGACCAGTTTGCAAAATCACATCGTTTTTGGTAATATCATTTCCGCACGGGCGAATATTTTCATTTAGCAAAAGTGGCTGCCAAGTCTCAATACTATTTTCATCCTTTGCAAGCTCGCAAAACTCTTGCATAATAACGCAATTTGCACCTTTTGGAATTGCAGCACCGGTGAAAATTCTGGCAGCACAGCCGGGCTTTAAAACCTTGCCAAGACTGCCGGCGGTGATGCGGTCGGTGATTTTGAAATTGAGTCCTCCGGGCTTGTTAATTTGCTCAGATTTCAGCGCCAAAGCGTAGCCATCCACGGCAGAATTATTTAATATCAGTTGCTAAAACCCCACCCAGAGCATCATCCAGAGCAAGTGTCCGCTGAGAATTTGGAATTTTAGCGCTGTCAAAAAGTATTTTCAGCGCCTCGTCAGTTGTCAATAAAGGCTGATTTTTCATAACTATAATTATACGCAAGGATAAAAATTAACCAAGCAAATTATCTAATCCCAGCGTTTTGCTTGTGATTTATCGCCGATTTTCGCCTCAACCCATTTGCTCTGATTTTGGCTGTGTTCTTTTTTCCAAAAAGGCGCTTGAGTTTTGAGATAATCCATAATAAATTCGCAAGCTTCAAAGGCGGATTTTCGGTGTTTGCTGCTGACAATCACCAGCACAATTTGGGCATTTACTCTAAGATTACCTATGCGATGAATAATAGTAATATCGCCTAAAACCCAGCGTTTATGCGCCTTAGAGGCAATTTCCGCTAATGCTTTTTGAGTCATTTTCGGGTAATTCTCAAGTGTGATTTTGGTCAGCGGCTGCTTGTGCAAATCACGCACAAAACCCACAAAACTCACCGCCGCACCGATATTTTTAGCATTTTTAGTAAGCAATTTCAGCTCGGTGCTAAGGTCAAAATCTTGCGTTTGTATGATTATTTTATCCATTTTTGAATTTTACACCCGCTCGGCGTTTCTGTCATTTTGTAAAAAAACCGTGCTTGCTGGATGAGACCCTGAATCAAGTTCAGGGTGACAGTAAGAGGTTTGTCATTCTTCACAAGATTTAAGAATCTCATATTGTAAAAAAAAGACCCGGAAATAAATATATTCCAAAAGCATTAAATTTAAGTATAATTCACAAAATCCTAAATACATATTTAGGGTATTTTTTTTAACTAAACGGAGAAATAAAATGAAAAACTCAAACAAATTAGGCAAATTATTTGCTTTATCAATTCTGACTTTAACTCCAAACTAAAGCCATCTCCCACTACATTGTGGCTGGTGATAAGCACATCTTCAGACGGGACATTATTTACGCTAATATCTTTTATCACGGTAATGTCAGGGTTGGCGGCGGTGGAGGTGGCGCTGACTCTAACTGTTCCCACGGCGGAGGTGGATAAGACATTTCCAGCAAGAGTTGCACCGGTTGCACCGGCACTCACGATTGCCCACGAAACGCTTGGATCACTAACGCGAGCCGGAGTGGTGGTATGGGCTAACGACAGGTCTACGCCGCTGATGGCTGCGCTGGAGCTAATAGCAATCGCAGTAGGAAGTACTGGAGTAATGGTAATAGTTTTTTTCGTTCTAACTTCTGCGCCACCAACACCGCTGATAATCATAAT
>JAAOIF010000135.1 GCA_015163925.1 Candidatus Thioglobus sp. | reverse complement strand
CGCCGTTGATGTCAAAATTTGAGCCGCTGATTTGGTTGCCTCCGAGTTTTAAATCTGCTCCAACGGTGATGCTTTTTGCTCCGGCGTTAGTGTTGAAATTTAGTAAATCGGTTGAGCCGTCAGTAATCCGCAAAGCATTGGTTTGAGCGTCTTTTAGGCTAATTGTCAAAGTGCCGTTTTGCGGCTTCAGAGTGCTGATTTTTAGCTCACTTACGCCGCTGATATTTTTATTATTTAGGCTGATATTACCAAAAAAACTGGCATTTTGGTCGGCGTCTAATTTTAGGGCGATTTCGTTATTGGTGATGATTTCTAAGGCATTATTGTCATTTGTGCCGACAAATAATGTCGCAGTAGTATTGTCGCCGCCGTTATGGATAGAATCTTGGTCTAATGGCAATAATTGCCAAGCGGCTGGATTTTTTACATACAGGCTGCCGGTACCACTTTCAAACGCCAGAGAGCCAATGCCAGCATCACTAATTGTCGGAGCGCCATCTCCGATCACGCCATACCAGCTAATATCTTGTCCGTTAAATTCTAATGGTAATAATTTGCCCTTTGCGGTGGTGTTAATGGTCAGAGGGCTGTCAACGCCAAGCGAATTGACATTTACAATTCCGCCATTTGCCACAGTCAGGGTGGCTGTTGAAATTTCGCCAATTCCAACTCGTTGATTTTGGGTATCAATGGCAAAAACTGCCTCGCCGCTTGCATTATTAAATCTATAGCCGTCAGCCTTATTTCTATTGGCTTTAAAGCTAATTTGACTGGCAGAAATATTCAAATTCGCCCCGCTATCAGTTGAAATATTGACCCCAGAATCATCAATGCTATTAACAAAATTCACATTGCCGGTTTGGATTTTAATAGCGCCGCTGCTGGTGATTTCATCGGTGATGGTCTGGCCGCTGATGGTTAATTGCTCGTTGGTGTAAATGTCGCCGCGAACAGCAATATCGCCGCCGACTAATAGCGAATGCTCGCCTGTGTTGAAAGTGTTAGTAATGGTTCCGACCTGAATGCTATCGGCGCTCAAATCGCCGCTGGTGCTAAAGGATTGGTAAGTTTGACTATCAGTTGTGCCGACCAGAACCGAGCCGATATTGCTGTCTCGTCCATCAATTACTAATTTAATATTGCCGCCGCTGTCAAGGGTGTCGCCGCGCACAACCGCAAGGTCTGGCAGGGTTCTGAGGGTTACAACTATGCTATTATTTACACTATTGGCGATAAGATTTTTCAGATTTTCGCCGCTAAAATCTTTTAATTTCTCAACAGTCAGCTCATTCAAAGTCGTAATTTCAGTGGGGTCTAAGGCAAATTCATCACTTTCGCTATCTGCAATTTTGGCAATATTTAAAATTTCAATTTCACTATTTTCACTAAAATCCAACTCATATTTATCGCCAGAATAATGCGCACTAAAAGTTGGCAAAAAACTCACAGTTTCCACAAAATTATCATTTGAATAATATTTTGTAGCGCTGATTTGTTCGGCGAATTTTGCCCCTTTTTCAAAAAATATGCGCCGGCAATCTGTGCTAATTTGATTATTTTCAATTAACAAACCTTCGCAATCGTATTGCTGGCCGCGGCGGCGATTGCGTTTTCTGGGCTTGTCGGTTTCCTCATCGGAGGCAAAAATCGTTTGAGTGGCTGCTAATTCTGCGCCAAAATTAGAATCGGCATAAGGGTCTTTGATGATATTTTCTGCCGCCAGCGCTTGGGTTTCTCGGTATTTTTTGTAATTAATACTATCAACTTTGAAAACGCCGTTTTTAACCTCAAATATCCATTTATCGCCCCAGGGGTCATTTCTTTCAAGATATATCCCGTCCTTCAAAATGCCAGATGCATGCTCGTAAATTTGATTTATATCAGTGGCGTTTTGATTATTTCGGTGTTTAAAACTTTTGGCAATCTGAGTGAAATATCCAAGAGTTTGAATGGTTTTAGTGATTCTTTTTTCTTGCTCTAAATTTTCTTTGGATTTGTCTGAGGCTGCAAAAGTCGTCTGAACGATTAATGTAAATATGGTGAAAAATAGTATTTTCAGACTATTTGATAACATAATTTATTCTGCCTTTTTGCGCCTAAATGGATAAGAAATAATAAAGCCTAAAATCAAGCCTATCAGCGCTCCAATCACATTCCAGACCACTTGTTTATTGCCTTGTGCATTGAGGTTTTTAGTGTCTAAATAATTCTCCAGCGAGAAGGCTTTGATGTCGTCAGCATTTGGAAATAAAAGCTCCAAATCTTTGAGTTCCTGCTGTTCGGAGCTGGCGTCAACTACCTGTTTGTCAAGGATTAATTGCATTCTCTCAACCTCAGCATCAAGCCTCCAGTAGCCTTGTAAATATAGCAAATCGCCAAATCGTTTGTCTTTTGGCAAACTCTCAATCCCGATAGGCAGTGAAATTCCCTTACTTTTAGCTAAAACTGAGGATTTTGTGTATCTTTTGATTTTCCGAATTAAGCCTTTATCCTCATCTTTTGCCTCAGCATACATAGTATCAATTTTGAGAATTATTTCGTCTTTTTTATCGTCAATTTTCTGTTCGGCATTTTTGATAAATGATGAAATTGTCTGGCTGGCGGCAAAAGCTAAAAATCCATCCAGCCATTGTTTTGCTACTTCCGGCTGCTTGATTGACATTGAAATCATCAGGCTATCAACGCTTTCGCCGAATCTCACGCCGCGTTTGATTTCTATTTCTTGATGATAATTATTATTAGTGGAAAAGCGTCTGGCAACTTTTTCTGATTTAACATTTTTAACAAAATCTTCAAAAATAATGCGTTTATTAACAATGCTTCCGACTGAGGCTAATTGCAAAGATTTGATGTCAAAAACGCTCGGAGGGGCAATTACCAGCCCTATTTCAAAAATTTCCGACTTAGGATTATTATTCACCTGAGAGGAAAAAAACAGCGAGCTGATAATCACACTTACCAAAATAATAATCATTCTGGTGTTAAATAATATATTTAGCGACCAGTGGCGTTTTTCGTGTTTTATATGCCTACCGTCTTGTTTTCGCTGTTGTGAGTCCTGATCACTGTGCTGTGCTTCAGAATATATATCGCTTGAATAAGTGGAATAATAAAATTTATTTGCAACTTTCTTTTCAGTCATAAAATTATCAAAAAGTGAATTTAATATTTGTAGTATATACTTTAAATAAAGGGGAATAGCCTCTAATATTTTTCACCATTTTTAATCAGCTCAAACCGGTATCGCGCCTGAGATTCCAGCACTTCGGCATCAGTCGCATTTTGT
>JAAOIF010000134.1 GCA_015163925.1 Candidatus Thioglobus sp. | reverse complement strand
AGACACTACTTTTTTGCTTGGAAATGTGCCAGAGCGCGCTCAGGGCAAGGGTTCTGAGCTTGATGAATACTTCCGCATCGCTCGTGGCAGAAGTGCAATTGACACTCAAAACAGCTGCGTTCATGCCGGTGAAATGACCAAATGGTTTGATACAAATTATCATTATATTGTGCCAGAATTTAGCAAAAATACTAACTTTAATCTAAATTCCTCCAACCTTATCAGCCAGATTTCTGCGGCACAAGCGCTTGGAATTAAAGTCAAACCGACAATTATCGGACCGGTTACTTATCTGAAAATCGGCAAGGCAAAAGACGATTCAAACAAGCTGGATTTGCTTGATAATTTGTTAGAAACTTACGCTAAATTGCTTGTAGAATTGGGCGAAAAAGGCATTGAATGGGTGCAAATTGATGAGCCGATTTTGGTGAGTGAGCTGAGTTCTGAGTGGCAAAAAGCATTGGTGAAAAGTTATGCAAAACTCCAAAATTCTCCGGTGAAAATCCTATTAGCAAGCTATTTTGGCGAGTTGCAAGAAAATTTATCATTACTGGCGGATTTGCCGGTTGCCGGAATTCATATTGACGCTATTAACGGCAAAAATGAGGTCGCAAAAGTGTTGGCAAAACTCGGCTCAGAGCAGGTTTTATCAATGGGAATTATCAACGGCAGAAACATTTGGAAGGCAGATTTGAACGCTATTTTGGACGATTTAGAACCGATTGCAAAAACTCTGGGCGAGCGCCTGTGGTTAGCGCCGTCTTGCTCGTTATTGCATGTGCCGGTGGATTTATCTCAGGAGCAAAAATTGGACGCTGAAATGCTAAGTTGGATGGCGTATGCACGGCAAAAACTCGAGGAATTAGCATTGCTGAAAACCGCTTTGGAGCAAGGTCGGAGTGCTTGTCAAGCGGATTTGGATGCGAATGCTAAGGCAATCAAATCTCGGCAAAATTCCAAGCGAGTGCATAATTCAGATGTGAAAAATCGGGTGAGTGAAATTACTGCTGATTTGGCTCTGAGGCAATCAAATTATGCGGTCCGGGCGAAATTACAACAAGAGATTTTGCAATTACCAAAATATCCGACCACGACCATCGGCTCATTTCCGCAAACGCCTGAAATCCGCACTGCACGGGCGAAATTTAAGAATGGAGAAATTGATAAAGAGCAATATTTACAGCTGATGAAGGCGGAAATTCAGCTCTGCGTTGCCGTTCAGCACGATTTGGATTTGGATGTTTTGGTGCATGGCGAGCCGGAACGCAACGATATGGTTGAATATTTTGGCGAGCAGTTGGACGGTTACGCCTTTAGTCAGTTCGGCTGGGTGCAATCGTATGGTTCGCGCTGTGTGAAGCCGCCGATTATTTTTGGTGATATTGCCCGTCCGCAGGCGATGACGGTGGAGTGGAGCGTTTATGCGCAATCCCTTACCACTAAGCCGATGAAGGGCATGCTCACGGGTCCGGTAACGATGCTGAATTGGTCGTTTGTGCGCGATGACCAGCCGCGTTCTGCGACCTGTTTGCAGCTGGCTTTGGCGATTAGAGATGAGGTGCAAGACTTAGAAAGCGCCGGCATTAATATTATTCAAATTGATGAGGCAGCGCTGCGGGAAGGCTTGCCGCTACGGCAATCGCAGTGGAATGAGTATTTGGATTGGGCGATTCAATCTTTCAAAATTACTGCTAACGGCGTGGCGGATAAAACCCAAATTCATACCCATATGTGCTACTCGGAATTTAACGATATTATTGGCTCAATTGCCGCTATGGACACTGATGTTATCACCATTGAGACCTCGCGCTCGGATATGGAATTGCTTGATGTTTTTGATGAATTTAACTATCCGAATGAGATTGGGCCCGGGGTTTATGACATTCACACGCCGAATATTCCGCAGACGGATTATATGGTTTCGCTGATGCAAAAAGCCGCCCAACGCATTGCTCCAGAGCGGCTTTGGGTCAATCCGGACTGCGGGCTGAAAACTCGCACATGGGAGCAAGTCAAGCCGGCGCTGGAAAATATGGTTACAGCCGCCAAGCAATTACGCGATTAAATTATGAATAAAAAATTTGACAAAATAGAGCTAAATTTGCTGATTTTAAAACTGCTGGTCGGGGCGGTTTTGCTGATGCAATTTATCAATTTTTAGGCTTTTAACTATTTTCCGCCAAATACTGCAAAGCCTGATACAAATACTCCACCGGAACAATTTTCAAGCCTTTTAGCGGTTTTTTCGGGGCATTAGCTTTGGGAATAATTGCCACTTTAAAACCGTGTTTTTGCGCCTCAGCCAAGCGTTCCAGCGCATTATAAACCGGACGAATTTCCCCAGTCAGCCCGACTTCACCAAAAGCAATCCACTCTTTTGCAATCACTTTATCACGCAAACTTGACACAATCGCCAGCATTACCACCAAATCCGCAGCGGTTTCTATCACTTTAATTCCGCCGACCACATTCACAAAAACATCTTGGTCGTGCGTAGCAATGCCGCCGTGCTTGTGCAAAACCGCCAACTGCAACGCCAGCCGATTTTGCTCCAAACCCACGCAAACTCGCCGCGGATTGCCAGTCGCATTATCAACCAAAGCCTGCACCTCAACCAGCAGCGGCCGGCTCGCCTCACGAGTTACCATCACCATTGAGCCGGGCGAGGGCTTAGTTTGATTGGACAAAAATATCGCCGAAGGATTTTCAACCTGCTGCAAACCAGTCTCACTCATCGCAAAAACGCTAATTTCATTCACCGCACCAAAGCGATTTTTCACCGCCCGAATGATGCGATAACGCCCGCCGGCATCACCCTCAAAATACAAAACCGTATCCACCATATGCTCCAAAATCCGCGGCCCAGCAAGCGCTCCGCCCTTAGTCACATGCCCAATCATCAGCAAAATAGTATTAGTTTGCTTGGCAAATTGAGTCAGTTGAGCGGCACAATCGCGCACCTGAGACACCGAGCCGGGCGCGGAATTTGAGCCATCAGTTGCCATAGTTTGAATTGAATCAATCACAATAACTTTGGGTTTTAGCTCTTTTACCAGCTTGATAATTTTTTCCAAATGAGTCTCACTCAGCAGCAAAATATCCGCCTTAATCCCCAGCCGCACTGCCCTATCGCTAATCTGCTGGGCCGACTCTTCGCCGCTCACATACAGGCTCGGATGCTTTTTGTTAATGCACGCCAGCGCTTGCAGAATTAGGGTTGATTTGCCGATGCCCGGGTCGCCGCCAATCAGCACCACCGAGCCATCAACCAGCCCGCCGCCGAGAGTTCTATCA
>JAAOIF010000133.1 GCA_015163925.1 Candidatus Thioglobus sp. | reverse complement strand
AATATTGAGCTGGAAAATGATGAATTTAGCATCAAACGTTCTGATAGAATGGGCAATCTGATGAGTGTCAGGACTGCTAAAATAATGGATGAAAATGCTCAAGGATATTTATCGGTAAAGGATATTTATCTGGCGGATAAAACTGTTTGGATGAGCCAGATAAAGAATAAAATTGAAACTTTTTCAGGTCCAAATTCCAGCACTTGTGGGACTGAAAATTTAGGCAGTGCCAGAATCTCAAACAGCGGAGAAGTCTTTGTTTGCTTGGGAAGTAAGGGTTGGAAAATTATTAAATCATAGGAATAAAAAATGGAATATTTAGCAAATGCACTACTCTCATTAATCCATTCAATCAAAGATTGGATGCCGGCTTTGTTTAATGTTTTTACCCATTCCGAAGTGGCAATCGGCTTGGCTGGAGCGATGATTGTAATTGGCGTATGTATTTTTCTATACCTATTTATTGCCTTTTATATTCCGACAAAATCCAAGCTTGACCAGCTAATTGACGATGTTAGGCAAATTAAAAATTCAATGGATATGGCGGAAAATTTTTCTTATGTGAATAATGCTATGCGCGAAGTTTCCTTTGTATATCACTCGTGGCGGGAGCTGCGGAAGCATTTTGTATTTCCCGAGCCCGGCACTAAGGGCCCGATTCGTTCAACGGTTGGACCGAATGAGTTTTTTAATATGGGAACCGCTGAAGAGGGCGGAATTACTATTAAGCAATATTCTCATATCGGCGACCATTTTGTCGGAATCGGCTTAGTATTTACTTTTCTCGGGCTGGTTTCGGGGATTTATTTTGCCTCTGAGGGGCTGGGCGGCGATGCTGATGAGGCAAAAGAAGGCTTGGTTTTACTACTCGGGGCGGCAACTTTTAAATTTATGACTTCAATTGCCGGAGTGGGAATTGCTGTTTTATTTTCCATCGGCTACAACAAAATTTACCATAATTTGCAAATGGGATTTATTGAACTTTCAACTCTATTAGAAGCCAGAATTTTAACTGCAACCGTTGAAACAGTAGCATTTGCCCAGCACAGCGAGCTGAGAAAACAAACTCAAATTTTAGAAGAATTGCTAATAAAAATGGATAGTAGAATGGAAAAATTAGAAAAAGGAAAATCCGCAAAAGGCAAAGTAAAAGACAAATTATTAAAAGACAAAGCCGATGTCTAAAAGATCCGCAAAAATCATACAGGAAGAGCAAGGCACTAATTTTTTCGTGCCGATGGTGGATTTGATGGTGAGCATTATTTTTGTGTTTATTATTATTGTAATGGTTTTGCTGCTGCTGATAAAAGATGAGGCTACGACTACAGAAGAGCCGAGTAATGACCCGGTAGCAGCGGCGGCAAAAGGGCAGGAAACTCCAGTAAAACCTGCTATCATTGACGATGCTATTGTTAATCAAAGTGCGCAGGAAATATTGTTTAATGATGTTTTGAAGGATTTTTTAAAGAAAAGTGGCAGTGATGCAAATTTGAATGTAGATAGCAGGAAAATTGAAATAAAAGTACTGAAACCGGAGAAAAAACAATGAATATGTTAAAAATAATAATATTTGCGTTGTTAATTTTTGTTAATAATGCTTATGCCGTAGATAAAAAACCGGACGCCAAGCCCGAAGAGGTAAGCCTGTCTGCTAATATTTCTGAGTCTATTTTTCAGATAAAACAGGCGGCTACTGAGTATTATCTCAAATCTGGTTTCTGGCCAACTAATATTGATGAATTGAAAGTAGGCGGTTTTTTGCCGATTGATTTTGCCGAGAAAACCGAGTGGGGCAAAAAATGGAAAATTGAGCTACTCGGCGAGGATTTGAATATTTCCATTGATGTTCCGGATGCGGAAGAATTAGGCGATGTCGCCGCTGATAGCGAGGTTTTAGATGTTGCCTCCAGAGCGCTCAAAGCCATTGATGGCACTAAAAAGCGTTTTGCCGAGGGTGATAAAAGCGCCCAGCAAACCGCCGCTGAGGATAAAAATAAAGGCCAGCAAGCCTTTGAGCGTGGAAATATTGAAAATCGCGCCATCATCAAAGAGCTTACTATCACTGACGATGAGCAATATCTGAACGCCGCCAAGCAAAATATTGTGTTGCAAAGGCTGCCAAATAATTACATTCGGATTAGCTCCACTTTAAAATCCGGCGTGCAAATTAGCACTGATAATAGAGATGTAAATTTTAATACTAAAGTCAATTTTAATGATGGAATCAGCGCCAAAATCTTCATTGATAAAGACGATATTAAATTTTATTTAGACCCCTCAAAAGAGTCAATTCTCAAGAAATTAACTCTGAGCAAAATTATTGACATAGACGATGACGAGTTTTTCCTTGACCCATCTGAGGAATCCGCCCTGAAAGAACTTCGAGTGAAACTCATAGAAGTTGACCAATTATTTATTGATAAAATCAACGGCGGCACTCCAATTACCGTTGAATCCTTAGACCAAGTGGCAATTACCAGAATCCAAGCGGCGGATAATATTCTGGTCTCAAATGGCAGGGGAGACGATAGGACGGTCGGTTTTGTGACTATTAGCGTGGTGGATAATCCTAAATTTGTTAGCGTGAAAACCAAAGAAAATGTGGATGTCGGCGGCAATTTAACAGTCGGTTTAAACTCCGATGAGCGTGAAAATATCGCCAATGCTGCTTTTGAATTAGACGGAAATGATGCTTTTGTAGCAGGCGATTTAGGCGTTAATGGCAATATTTATAGCGCCGGCTCGCTGATTATTAATTCTGCAAATAATCAATTAACTCTCAATGGCGATTTCATTCAAAGCAGCGGCAATTTCTCATTCAGAGCCAATAATAATACCACTCAGGGCTTGGAATTTTCCTCTAATTCAGACGGTTTATCCCTGACCACCACCGGCAATAGTCCGCTGAATATCGGCTCTTCCGGCGACCAAATCACTTTTCAAACCAGCACTAATGGCGTAGATGGAATTAGTTTTAAAAATTCATCCAATAGTAATATTTTAACCATTGATACTGAAAATAAACGAGTTGGAATTAACACTACTACGCCGAAATCTGCCCTGCAAGTGGTCGGCCAGCTTCGTGCCACCAAGGTATTGATAGCTGCCCGAGCGGACGAAACTCCAATTACAATTACTCGTCCAGATGCCGGTCAGTGGTTAGATTTTAATTATGGCACTGGCGATAATAATAGTTTTGGCGTTTATAATTTTGCCAGTAACCCAAGCACTGACATACAAAAAGCCGCTAATATAGCCAGTATTACTGCCAACAAAGGCTCAATTGCCATGGGCAAATGC
>JAAOIF010000132.1 GCA_015163925.1 Candidatus Thioglobus sp. | reverse complement strand
CCGCAATCGCCATTTATCACCAGCGGCATTAGGGTCGGCACTCCGGCGGTTACCACACGGGGTTTTAGCGAGTCCGACTGCGTGGATTTAGCCGGCTGGATGTGTGATATTTGTGATGATTGTCGCCGAAAACTTTTTTGATGGTAATATTTTTTTGCCCTTTGCCTTTCTTTTTATTCATAATATAATCTGATGACTCATTTATTAATAACATAATTTTTTAACTGTAAAAAGTTAGCATTTTACCCTTGCATAACTTGGTTTATATCAATTTGAACACAGCACGCGAACGGTAAATTTTGCTCCTTTTTTTGCTAAATCAGCAGATTTCAAAGACTTGTCATATTTTCCATATTCAAAATTTATGCTATGTTTTCCTAAAAATCGCTGGGCTGAATTGCCATTAATTGCGAAATTGACATTTTGATATTTTTCGCCGACCAATTTTGCTGTATTGATGCCGACCACAAAACCGCCCTCATTTAGCAATGGGCCTCCTGAGTTTCCAGCTTGGATGGGGGCTGTGAATTGAATAAAATCTTTGTCGCCTTGTATGCCTGATACAGCTGAGATATTGCCTTTTGTTGCTTTTATGTCATCTCCCAATTCTCTCCCAAGTGGAAATCCGAGCGCCATTACATCTTCCCCAGTTCTAATATTATCGGCGAATTTGGCAAATGTCTCATTGCTGGTGTTAGCCTTGATAATTGCTATATCCAATGCCTTGTTGGTTTTGACGACAACGCTTGGGATATTTTTATTATTTTCATTAATCCAAACCGAAGAGCAGCCGGATATTACATGATTATTTGTTACAACAAATCCATTATTATTTATATAAAAACCAGTCCCACTTTTGCTACCAGAAGATGGCGGATTAGCTGGGCGTGAATAGATTGGAGGCATATTTTTTACACTTGAATCTGCTTTTACTGGAGGCACATTTGGGAAAAATTCGCATTGATTTTTTGCATTTTCTAACGCCGCTTGAGTGGAGTCAAAAACTTGAGCATCTTTAATGGTTAAATCATTATAATCAATAGATTCCAGCCCATTTTTATTAGCAAGTGTCAAGTGAGAAGTTGTATTGCCGCCTATGAATCTCATTGATGTTGCATAGCACCACTGAGTTTCCGGATATGGACTATTAACACTATCATAACTCGCGCCGACCACCACAGTGCTGATGCCATTTTTGTTGATTTCCCTAGTGTTAAAAAAAGTAAATTCTTGTGATACGCCATCTATTTTCGTGATTTGAATGGGAACTTTAATTATTTTAGTAATATAAATTGGCTTTTCAATTACTTTTGACAACTTATGGTCTGGCACTTTAATCGTATGATAAATTGGCTTGTCAATATATATTGGCTTTTCAACAATTCCATATCTGGGCTCTTTAGATTTATTATAAGCAATCGCCAAAAGTATTGCAAATACGCCAATAACAAGCAAAATAATGCCTGCATTTTTAATCCAAACTTTATCAGCCCTAAATCTTTTGAGCCTCGCCAGTTGCTTTTCATTCTCTACAACTCCTTCTGCATGGGCGTTAAGTGCAGAAAAATCACTTTTTGTATATTCTAAAGATTTTATGGATTTTGGCATTTAATCGTTTTTGATAATATCTTTAACTTTAGTAGTTCCGAATTTGATAAGGTCTGTATCGTTAGTATAAATTGGCACATGTATAATTTCTTTTCGCACAATTTCAACAGGAATTTCTTGTAATACAACTTTATCAACTGGAACCTCTTTTATCACCTCTTTAGAGACTTCAATTTCTTTAATTTTGGTCACAATTTTAGGCTCTTTAAATCGTTTTCGTAAAGCTCTAAACATCAATCTAAAAGACCTTATTAAAGGGTTGCCTCCGCGTTTATTTCCATTATGAAATTCTGCAACAGGGTGGCTGAGTACAAATGAACCAAAAGCCAAAAATATCCCCATAGTTGATACGATTCCAGCCAAAGAGCCAAACCACACTGTTGCCACTAAAGCAATTTGTTTTTCTGTGATTCTTTGTCCGCGCTCTACTCCGTAAGCTGTTCGTGCAATTCTGTATATTTGAGTGGCGCTATAGGCGGCAATAACTTCATTTTCAAGTGCAAGTTTTTGTTTCCTTAATGGCAATAATTGAGTGTTTAAATCGTCAATTCGAGCGCCTTTTGATTTTAATCTTTCTAATTCTCTGTCTTTAAATTGGTCTATTTCTTTCAATTCTTCAGAATATTTAAGTCGCCTTGTTTGCTTGAGATTTTCTATATTGGCAATTTCCGATTTGAATTGAGTGTTTCTTGCCATTTTTTTGTTATTTTCATCTTTCTTATCATAAATTTTTTGAATCTTTTTATCAAATTTTTGAGTTGAATTTTCACCATAAAGACTTTGAATTTGCTTATCAATTAGCTTATTTCTCTTCCTTAAAGTATCTGCTGGATTTTCTGAAAAGATATAGGTTTCTCCTCTTTTTACTATTTTGCTAATTTCTTTTCGGTTATCATCTTTTTCTTTTCGTAATGCTTCTATGCGTTTAGAATTTATAGATGCTATTTTTTCTTGCTCTGCATCTCTTTGTTTTTCCAATCTGTCAATTTTTTTCTGCAAGTCTTGATTTCTTTGGATTAAATTCGAATTTCCGCTGGCTAAATAATCTTTTTTACTGCCTTCTAAAACCTTTAAATCCTCATTTTTATTTTTTTCAACCTGCTCTCGGCGGCCCCTTATTTTTTCATTTATCGACTCAATAGTAAATAATTCAAGCTCTTTTAACTCTGTCACATGGGCATTTATGGAGTTATCGGCAATGGCAAGTTTATTTCTTGGCACATCCACTTCAGTTGTGATATTTGCATATTGCCGCTCAAAACCTGTAATTAATGTTTCAAAAGTAATGAAAGTGACCAAAACCAAAACGATGGAAAATATGACTTTAACTTTTTTATTTTTATTGATGTAAATAAGATATGAAAATGGTATTTTTAGCAGCTCAACTCCAGCAACCATCACAAAAGGCAATGCCGCCAGAAATAAATCAAATGTTTTTCCGATTGGAAATTCTGCCCCATCTTTTGTATAAGCTTGATACGCCTGCAAACCCATTGACCAAGCGACCATCAGACCAATAAACATTGCAATTATCTCAATAGTCCATGCAGCTCTTAGTAATTTTTTGCCCCAACTTTTTCTTTCTGCAATATGATATTCATGCTCTTGTGCTTCAATAGTCGTCATACTTTACCCCATAATCATGCTAATTTTTAAAAGTAAAACCCCCGATTTTGGCTGATTTTGCCGGCTCGGTGGCTGAAGATTCTGGCGCTGGAACCGTCATCGGCAGCCTT
>JAAOIF010000131.1 GCA_015163925.1 Candidatus Thioglobus sp. | reverse complement strand
CCATCATTCAGACGGCGATCAAACCAAGGTTGATAATGGTGAAGCACTGTGCATTCCATGCTATAAGTTCAAACATAGGGATTTGAGGCTAATTTTTCTGACCACGGCGCTAATCGGCTCGGCGCTTCAGCCCTGATGCAAGGCTTGGCAGATGGCTATTTTGTCTTGCCGCAAACGGTTGCAAATTATCTGGCACGCGGCGATTTTCAGCCGATTGATAATACAAATGAGGCAGTAACAGCAGCGGTGGCAAGGGTTAAAGAACGTTTGCAGAGTTTGCAAAATGCGCCAGATGCCAAATATTCGCCAGATTATTTCCATCAAAAACTTGGCAAAATCCTCTGGGAGTCTTGTGGAATGTCGCGTGAGGCGAAGGCGTTAAAGCAAGCTATGACTGAGATTGCCGAGCTGCAAAAGCAATTTTGGCAACAGATAAAAGTAACCGGCTCGGATGATAATTTCAATCAAACTTTGGAGCGAGCCGGCAGGGTGGCAGATTTTATTGAGCTGGGGATTTTGATGTGTCAGGACGCATTGGAGCGGGAGGAATCCTGCGGCTGTCATGCCCGCACCGAGCATCTGAGCCGTGACGGTGAGGCTCAGAGAGATGATAAAAACTTTGCTTTTGTGAGTGCTTGGGAGGCTGGAAAGGCTGATTCTAAAGCAATTTTGCACAAGGAATTTTTGTCTTTTGAATTTATCCAACCGACCGTGAGGAATTACAAATGAGCGCTGAAATGACATTTACTTTGCATATTTGGCGGCAAAAAAACGCCGACAGCAAGGGCGATTTTAAGACTTATCAAATTGATAATATCGGCGCTGACACCTCGTTTTTAGAAATGTTGGACCAGCTGAATGAGCAATTATTACAGCAAAATGAGGATTGCATTGTCTTTGATTATGACTGCCGCGAAGGCATTTGCGGCGCTTGCTCGTTAGTGATTAACGGCTATCCGCACGGCAAGCAGGTGCGCACTACGACTTGCCAGATTTATATGCGCGAATATGCCGATGAGCCGGAGCTGTGGATTGAGCCTTGGCGCGCTCAGGCGTTCCCGCTGGTGAAGGATTTGAGCGTTGATAGGAGTGCCTTTGATGACATCATTCAGGCTGGCGGATTTGTCTCGGTGGATACCGGCTCGGCGGCGGATGCAAATACACTTTTGGTGAATAAATCTCAAGCCGATGAGGCATTTAATTCTGCCACTTGCATCGGCTGTGGGGCTTGCGTGGCGGCTTGTCCGAATGCTTCAGCCTCGCTGTTTGTGGCAGCAAAAATCAACCATTTGCAGCAATTACCACAAGGCAAAATCCAGTCCGCCGCCAGAGCAAAAAGTATGACCAAAGCGATGTTTAATAGCGGTTTTGGAGTTTGCTCAAATCATCGCCATTGTGAGGCCGAGTGTCCGAAAAGCATTAGTGTTAGCAATATTTCCGCTATGAATAATATCATCGGCTGGGGCTAAATTCACAAATTATTATGGCAAAAACTCACACTGATTTTCACCAAAGCGCGCTGGATTATCACCAAGGCAAACGCCCGGGCAAAATTGTGGTAAATAGCCACAAACCGATGGCAACCAGTGCGGATTTGTCCTTAGCCTACACGCCCGGCGTAGCAGCTCCGGTGCGCGAAATTGCCAAGGATTCCAGCTGTGTGGATTTATACACCGCCAAGGGTAATTTGGTCGCCGTTATCAGCGATGGCTCGGCGGTTTTGGGGCTTGGTGATGTCGGCGCTTTAGCCTCAAAACCGGTGATGGAAGGCAAGGCAGTTTTGTTCAAAAAATTTGCTGATATTGATGTTTTTGACATTGAAATTGACACTCAAAATGTGGATGAATTTGTGCAAACCGTGAAGAATATTGCCCCAACTTTTGGCGGAATTAACTTAGAAGATATTTCAGCGCCGAGGTGTTTTGAAATTGAAAAACGCCTAATCGCCGAGCTTGATATTCCAGTTTTCCACGATGACCAGCACGGCACCGCCATTATCGTTGCCGCCGGACTTTTAAATGCTTTGGAAATTCAAGGCAAAAGCATTCAAACTGCCAAATTAGTCTGCCTCGGCGCTGGCTCGGCAGGCATTGCTACGCTGAATTTATTATGCGAATTAGGGCTGCAAAAACGCAATATTTTATTGGTTGATAGGGAAGGAATTATTAGCACCAAAATGCCAAATCTGACTGCTGAAAAGGCAAGCTTTGCTGCTGAAACTGATAAAAAAACTCTGGCAGATGCTATGATAAATGCTGATGCTTTTTTAGGCGTGGCAGCGGCGAATTTGATTTCACAACAGATGGTTAAATCTATGGCAGCGCGCCCGATTGTGTTTGCCCTGTCCAATCCTGAACCGGAGATTTCCCCGGCTGATGCCTTTTCCGCTCGTGATGATTTGATTATGGCAACCGGTCGGAGCGATTATCCAAATCAGGTAAATAATGTTTTGGGTTTTCCGTATATTTTCCGTGGGGCATTGGACGCAAAAGCCCGGGCAATCACTTTGGAGATGAAAATTGCAGCCGTAAATGCGCTAAAAGATTTGGCAAAATTGCCGGTTCCGCAAAGTGTTAAAAATGCGTATGGCGGCAGGGAATTGAGTTTTGGCAGGGGCTATATTATTCCCACTCCGTTTGACCCTCGCCTGCTTGCCGTAGTGCCGAAAGCCGTATTTGATGCGGCAAAGCGGGGTTTGTAACTGATGGAAAATTGCCTTTTTTGTAAGATTATTTCTGGTGAGATTGCCGCTGATATAATTTATCAAGACGATTTTGTGCTGGCTTTTAACGACATCAGCGCCCAAGCGCCGCAGCATTTTTTGGTGATTCCGAAAAAACACATCGCCACCCTGAATGACACTAACGGCGAGGACGCAGAGCTTTTAGGCAAGCTGAATTTAACCGCCAGTAAGCTTGCCCAGCAGTTTGATTTTGCGCGTGCCGGCTATCGGTTGGTGATGAATTGTAATGAGCAAGGCGGGCAGAGTGTTTATCATATTCATTTGCACTGTCTGGGCGGGCGGCAGCTGAATTGGCCGCCGGGATAAGACAGGAATCAGAAGACAGAAATCAGAAATCAGAGGTTCGTCCTTGTCGTTTTTGCAAGGTGCAAACCTTCTGAACTCCCACTGTCATTCTGAACTCCCCACCCCTTGTCATTCTGAACTCCAACCACTTGTCATTCTGAACTTGATTCAGAATCTCGTTTTGTAAAAAAAGACTTTGCTTGCCGGATGAGACCCTGAATCAAGTTCAGGGTGACAGTAAGAGGTTTGTCATTCTGAACTTTATGTAGATCCTCCATCCACCGGCTTCGGATAAGCGGCAGTGTGGCAGACACTTTGCATCACCCAATCAGCCGAAAAGCC
>JAAOIF010000130.1 GCA_015163925.1 Candidatus Thioglobus sp. | reverse complement strand
CCTCCTCATGGGCGTAGCGGTAATTTTCCCCATAACCCAACTCATTCATCAGCTCGGTTGGAGCATTGCACAAATGCTTTGGCACAGGCAAATCACTGGTTTCTTGCGCTTGTTCCATTGCCTGATTAAAAGCCTTATAAACGGCGTTGGATTTTGGGGCAATGGCGCAATACACCGCCGCTTGAGCGATGGCACGATTGCCCTCTTTTGCGCCCACACGCTCAAATATCTGCCAAGCATTTAGAGTGATTTCCAAAGCCCGCGGGTCGGCATTCCCAATATCCTCGCTGGCAATGGCAAGCAAGCGTCTGGCAATGGTTTTCGCCTCAGCCCCTGCCACCAACATCCGCGCCATCCAATACAAAGCCCCGTCTGGGCTGGAGCCGCGAACTGACTTGTGAAATGCCGAGAGTTGCTGATAAAAAATATCGCCGCCTTTGTCAAAAACACTGATTTTTTGCTGCAATAATTGCCCGATTGACTTTTCATCCAATTTGTCCAATTTTGCCAAAGAAATTTGCTCAATAATATTTAATAATCGCCTCGCATCGCCACTGCTGGCGGCAATAATACTTTTCCTCGCCGCCGGATTTTTGATTACTAATTTCTCATATTTCAAAGCCCGAGCCAATATTTGCTCCAATTCCTGCGCTCTCAGCGGATTTAGCACATAAACGCTCAGGCGTGAAAGCAAGGCAGAATTTAGCTCAAACGCCGGATTTTGAGTGGTAGCGCCGATTAAAATAATCAGTCCGGACTCAATATGGGGCAAAAATCCGTCCTGCTGAGACTTGTTAAAACGATGAATTTCATCCACAAATAACAGAG
The DNA here is from genome assembly GCA_015163925.1 of Candidatus Thioglobus sp. GTDB lineage: Bacteria > Pseudomonadota > Gammaproteobacteria > PS1 > Pseudothioglobaceae > JAAOIF01. Next base: position 2,546 of record JAAOIF010000130.1, on the reverse strand, counting down.
TTTTCTGCCCAATTTTTTGCAGCTTTTTGGCATTTTCAACTATAATTCTCAACTCTTTTACGCCATCCAAAACAGCGCTCATTTGCATAAAATTCCCTTGCATTTTTTCGGCAATAATCCTTGCTAAAGTAGTCTTTCCAGTGCCTGACGGACCCCATAAAATCATAGAATGCAAACGCTTTTTTTCCAGTGCTAACGCCAGCGGATGAGTGCTTTTGAGCAAATGCGATTGCCCAAAAAATTCATCCAAAGTTTTTGGTCTTAAAATTTCCGCCAATGGAATCTGGGTCATAAATTTATCCTCAAAATCTTGAATTTATTTGCCTCATTTAAAACCATAATTGCCGACAAGTTTAGCCGTTTTGCCAACTTTATTGCCAGCTCGCTGCCCATCGCCATCATCGCCGTAGCGTAGGCATCAGCCAGCATAGTTTGGTTGTGAAAAACGCTAACGGCAGCCAAATTAGTCTTAGCCGGCAAGCCAGTTTTCGGCTGCAAAATGTGTGAATATTTTTGCCCCTGCCAGACGAAAAAATTACGATAATCTCCCGAGCTGGCAATCGCCTGATTTGTTAATTTAACGGCAATCGGAGTGGAATTATTTGGGCGTTCAACGCCGATTACCCAAGCCTTTTTGCCATTTTTTCCACGCACCAAAACCTCGCCGCCGAGCTCCACCAAAAAATTCTCAGCGCCATTTTCCAGTAGTAATTTAGCAATCTCATCAACGGCGTAGCCCTTAGCGATTGCGGATAAATTTAGGCGAATGTTTTTGGTTTTTTTGACCATTCCGGGGCGAAATTGCAAATGCCGAATTGAACTATTTTTTAACACTTTTGCAACTTTTTCCATACTGGGTTTTTGCAGATTTTGCAGATTTTTCACTGCTCCAAAGCCCCATAAATCAATCAAATTTCCAATGCCGGGGTCAAAATAACCATCAGTTTGCAAGTGAATTTTTTTGGCTTCAAGCAAAACAAAAAACAACTCATTAGTAATATTAAGCCATTTATTTATCGGTTTTTTATTCAGCAAAGACAGCTCAGAATTTGCATCCCAAGTGGAAAAAACTTTGTTAATTTGCTTGAGTCTCGCCTCAATTTTCGCCGCCAGCACTGGCTTTTCGTCAATCTGGCGCACCTGATAAGTCGTCCCCATACTCTCGCCGCTCACCCGATTTTCCGGCTCACCGACGCAAGCACTCAGCAGTAAAATCGCTGCCGCTATGAGGTATAATTTTGCTATGTTTCGTTTCATATTATTATTTATTGTCGCCTCGTTTGCCGCATTTGCCGCATTTGCCGCCACTCCAAGCGTCAAGGTAAATGATACCCAAGCGGAGTTTGAGCAACAGGATTTTGAGGTTTTTTTAGCCGAAATTTATTCCCAAGCAGTCGCTCAAGGGGTCTCAAAATCCACATTAGATAAGGCTTTTTCAGGCTTAAAACCAGACCCAAAAGTCATCGGCTACGACCGCAATCAAGCAGAATTTACCCTTAATTTTTGGCGTTATTTAAACTCCAGAGTTAGTGATAAGCGTTTGCAAAAAGGGCAGAAAAAATTGCAAAAACACCAAGATTTACTGGCTAAAATTCAGCAAAAATATGGAGTAAATCCCGCAATTCTAATGGCTTTTTGGGGCTTGGAAAGCAATTATGGCAGAAATGTTGGCAAGATGAATTTAGTGCGCTCACTCGCCACTTTGAGTTTTGATTTGCGCCGGCGAAATTTTTTCACTAAAGAGCTGCTGATTTTGCTCAAACTCATTGATGACGGCAAGCTGCCGGCTGATGTCCAAGGCTCATGGGCCGGGGCGATGGGTGCTGCCCAATTTATGCCCAGCAATGTCGCCGCTTACGCCGTGGATAGTGACTCTGACGGCGAATTAGACTTGTGGAATAGCCTTGCAGATATTATGCATTCCAGCGCTAATTTTCTGGTGCATATCGGCTGGCACGCTGGCGAAAAGTGGGGGCAAGAGGTTGCTCTGAAGCCTGATTTTGATTTTTCTTTGGCGAATTTGCGTACTAAAAAAAGTGTGAATGAGTGGCAGATTTTGGGCGTTCGGCAGGCTGATAATACTAATTTGCCTAGCTCAGAAGCCCCAGCAGCACTGATTTTGCCGATGGGTTTTGAGGGTCCGGCATTTTTGGTTTATCACAATTTTAGGACTATTTTGCGCTGGAATCGTTCCATTTTATATGCCTTGGCGGTCGGGCATTTGGCGGATAAATTTAGTAATAATCAGGCGCTATTTGCCAAGCCGATTGTGCAAAAATCACTCAGCCGAGATGATGTTTTGGAAATGCAAATTCAGCTGAATAAATTGGGATTTTCAGCCGGCAAACCTGATGGCATTTCTGGTCCGAAAACTAGGGCGGCGGCGAGGAAATATCAAGCCAAAAATTCCCTGCCGGTGGACGGCTATGTCGGCTATCAATTATTGCAGCAATTACAAAATGAGCGTTAAGACTTATTTGGGTTTTGATGTCGGCACAAAGCGCACTGGGGTTGCGATTGCTAATAGTTTGAGCCAGCAGGCAAGT
>JAAOIF010000012.1 GCA_015163925.1 Candidatus Thioglobus sp. | reverse complement strand
AAGGTTGATTTTTTGCGGAAAATTGATGCTATTGCCAGAAAAGAGCCGAAGGTAAAACAGGTCAGCGCCTCAATTTCTGGGTATGCTAAATCGCCGTCCATTACCTCGGCGAGCTTATACAGGGTGAGGCTGATGCGGTGTTCGGTGATGCGGCCTTGCGGGTAGTTGTAGGTGCGGATGCGCTCTGAGCGGTCGCCGCTGCCGACTAATTGTTTGCGGGTTGAGGCTTGCTGTTTTTGCTGGATTTGCTGCTGCTGGTCCAAAATTCTTGATGCTAAAACTGATAACGCTTGGGCTTTGTTTTTGTGCTGTGAGCGCCCGTCTTGGCACTCAACTACCGTGCCTGTGGGGATGTGAGTGAGGCGGACGGCGGAGTCGGTTTTATTTACATGCTGACCGCCGGCGCCGCTGGCTCTGAAAGTATCGACTCTGACATCGGACATATTTATATCAACTTCTTCAATGTTTGAGACTTCTGGCATAATCGCCACAGTGCAGGCGCTGGTGTGGACGCGGCCTTGAGATTCGGTTTCTGGGACGCGCTGGACGCGGTGAGCACCGGATTCAAACTTGAGTTTTGCATAAACATTTTCGCCGCTGATTTTGGCGATAATTTCCTTGAAACCGCCGTGCTCGCCGGCATTTGAGCTGAGGATTTCGATTTGCCAGCGCTGTTTTTCCACATAGCGAGAATACATTTTGAACAAGTCGCCGGAGAAAATACTTGCCTCATCGCCCCCAGTGCCGGCGCGGATTTCAATGATAATATCGCGTGCATCATTTGGGTCTTTTGGCAATAATGCCTTTTTCAGCTCCAATTCCAATACTACTAATTTTGCCTTTGCAGCGGTGATTTCCTCTTTTGCCAAGCCCCTAATTTCCTCATCAGTTTCCTCCAAAAGCATATTCTGAGCGGCTTGGATGTCGGCATTTGCGGCTAAATATTTGGCAAATTGCTGATTGATTGGAGCAAGCTGAGAATGCTCAATTGAGAGCTGGCGAAATCGGTCTTGGTCGGCGGCAACCTCAGAGTTTGAAAGCATTACCTCCACTTCCTCCAGCCGCATTGCCGACTGCTCAAGCTTGGCTAAAATTGATGAATTCATAATTTTTTGGCAATTTTAGGGACACAATTTTTGCATTTTTCCAACTGAATTTCTGAGGCATTTTTGATATTTGCAAACGGCGAATGCAAAAGTTTATTAGTAATTTGGTCGGCTAATTGCTTGATAATTTCCTCAGTATTTTTGTTATTTTTGAGTTTTTTCAACGCCGCTGCCACAGCCGAATCTTTGATTTTATAAGCATTTTTTTGATAATTTTGCACCACTTTTTCATTCGGCAAAGTGTTAATCCAAGTGTCAAATTTCTGATTTTCAGTAGTAATAATTTCCGCCGCCAGCGTTTTTTCCTTTTGCCGATTATCAATATTATTATCCACCACTTGCTGCAAATCGTCCAAAGTGTATAAAAACACATCTCCGAGCTGGGCGACCTCCGGCTCAATGTCGCGCGGAATTGCAATATCCAAAATGAAAATAGGCTTGTGGCGGCGGCGTTTCAGGGCAGTTTCAATCAGGCCTTTGCCGATAATCGGCACTGAGGCGGCGGTGGAGGAAATGATAATATCGGCCTTGTGAATTAGGCTGGAAAACTGCTTCAAACTAACGGCTTCGGCGTTGTAAGCGGCGGCGATTTTTTGTGCATTTTCAACAGTTCTATTCGCCACAATCATATTGCTAACGCCTTTTTGGCTGAGGTGCTGGGCACAGAGTTCAATCATTTCGCCAGCGCCGATTAGCATCACCGTTTGCTGGGCTAAATCGGTAAAGATTTTCTCACTTAGTTTGATGGCACAATAGGCGACAGAGACTGGGCTGGAGCCGATTTTAGTGTCGGTTCTGACTTTTTTGGCGGTTGAAAAGGCGTGCTGGAATAATTTTTCTAATAATTTACTTAGCGTGCCGGCGCGTTTTGCCAGATTATATGCGTCTTTGAGTTGCCCTAAAATTTGCGCCTCGCCCAGCACTAAAGAATCCAGTCCGGTTGCCACTTTGCAGATATGTTCCAAAGCATCATCGGCCTCAAAATATAACAAATATTGCGCTAAATCTTGGGGTTTTATTTGATGAGTTTGGGCTAAATAATCACTCAAAATTTGCCGAGTATTTTTAGCATTTGAAGCCACATAAATCTCAGCACGATTGCAAGTTGAGACAATCACACAGCCCTCTATGGCGGAAATGGAGGCGAGTTTTTTTAGCTGATTAGCAAGCTGGGCGGGGGCAAAGGCGACTTTTTCGCGCACTGCCACCGGGGCAAGCTGATGATTTACACTTAAAATAGCAATAGATGACATAGAATAATTAAGTGAAAAAAGCTATGAATTATACCCTAAGGGCGGTCTTTACCGTTACAATGAGGCTCATGAAATTGGCGTTATTATTCTTTTTGATTTTTCTGCAATCTTGCGCAAGCATTGAGCAAAAAAGTGTTATTACAAAGCCTCCGCAGAGCATTCCAAATGCTTGGCAAACCAGCGGCAGATTGGGCGTGGAATTTAGTAATAAGAGCCAAAATGCTGGCTTTGAGGCAAGGTTTGATGGCTCAAATTATCAACTGATTCTGACCACAGCACTCGGGCTTGGGCGGCTGGAAATTGCATTTAAAAATGGGCGTTTGCAAGTTGATAGCGAGCCGATTAGCAAGAGTTTTAAGGCTTGGATGCTGGGCAAAATCCATTGGTATTTTCCGATTTATGAATTAGGCAAAATCGCTTTTAATCGGCCTTTTGAGAGCAGCGAGTGGCGCTTGCAAATTATTTCTCGGCAGACAAATGGTTTGCCTAAAATTATTCGCCTAATTCACAGGTCAAAAAATATTAAAATTAAACTAATATTTCAAAATATTAGCCTCATTTGAACCGTAAAATAACCAATTATGATTGAAGAAGATTCCCTAATCAGCGGACAGCAGCAAGCCGATGAAGAAATAATTATGACTTCGGTGCGTCCGGATTCTCTGGCTGAATATATCGGTCAGGCTGATGTCAAATCGCAGATGAAATTATTTATTCAGGCGGCTAAAAAACGCTCTGAGGCTTTGGACCATTGCCTGATTTACGGTCCGCCGGGCTTGGGCAAAACCACTTTGGCAAATGTAATTGCTAATCAAATGGGCACTGGTTTTAAGCAAACTTCAGGTCCGGTGCTGGAGCGTTCTGGCGATTTAGCGGCGATTTTGACCAAGCTTGAGGCTTTTGATATTTTATTTATTGATGAAATTCATCGGCTAAATCCGGTGGTGGAGGAAATTCTCTATCCGGCTTTGGAGGATTTTAAATTGGATATTATGGTCGGCGAGGGCGTGGCAGCGCATTCGGTAAAGCTTGAGCTGCCGCCATTTACTCTGATTGGAGCGACCACACGAGCCGGAATGCTGACTTCTCCCTTGCGTGATAGATTCGGAATTGTGCAGCGTTTGGCGTTTTATGAGGTCAAGGATTTGCAGCAAATTGTTACCCGTTCGGCGGATATTTTCCAGATTAAAATTGAGGAAAATGGAGCATTAGAAATCGCTAAACGCTCCCGTGGAACTCCCAGAATTGCTAATCGTTTGCTGCGCCGAGTGCGTGATTTTGCCGATATTAGAACCGCCGGAATTATCCATCAGCAAATTGCCCAAGAGGCATTGATTGAGCTGAAAGTTGATGAGCTCGGTTTGGAGCAATTAGACCGAGATTATTTGTCAATTATGATGAATAAATTTGCCGGCGGACCGGTGGGAATTGACACTCTGGCAACTGCTATCGGCGAGGAACGGGGGACTTTGGAGGATATGGTTGAGCCGTATTTAATTCAGCAAGGATTTGTGATGAGAACGCCGCGTGGGCGGTCTGCAACTGATTTGGCGTATGCACATTTGGGCTTGGTTAGAGCCAAAAATAACAAAGATTTATTTGATACTTGAGAGATTTTGGGTAAATCAGTTGGATTTTTTCACCCAAAATAAGGTATGATTTATGAGGTAAATATTTGGGCGATTTTTGAGAAATTAGCCTTATTTTAAAATCAATGGAGAATAATTTTGTCAATTTTTAGTTTAATTATAAGTGCCGGTTTTGTGGTGCAAGTGGTGATGTTTATTTTGGTGCTAATGAGCATTTATTCTTGGACTTTGATTTTGTCAAAAAACAAAACTTTGGCAAATGTGCGCAAAGATATTAAAATTTTTAATGCTGAAGCTGATGATTTGAGCTTTGATTTTGAGAAAATTTATAGCAAAATTCCAAAAGATGAGGACGCAAAAATTAGCAGAATGCAGCGGATTTTTGTTACTGGATATGATGAATTTAAGCATCCGAGCAAAGTTAATAAAGAGCCAATTCTCAACTCCGAGCGGGCTTATCGCTCAATGAATACGGCGCTAAATAGTGAAATTGATAATTTGGATGATGGCTTGAGTGTGCTGGCGATGATTGCCTCATCCAGCCCTTATATCGGTTTGTTTGGCACGGTTTGGGGAATTATGCATTCGTTTATCGGGCTGGCTTCGGTCAAGCAAGCGACTATTGCGATAGTTGCCCCGGGCATCGCTGAGGCGTTGATAGCAACGGCTTTTGGACTATTTGCAGCCATTCCGGCGACCATTGCTTACAACCGATTTGCCTCTCAGGTGAGCCATATTAGTAACAAATATACAGCTTTTATTGAGCGCCTGTTTGTGGTTTTTCAAAAGCAATAAAGCAAAATGATTGCCCTGCCAAAACGCGCCAAGCCGGAGATAGATGCGCAAATTAATATTGTGCCATATATTGATGTGATGCTGGTTTTGCTGGTGATTTTTATGATGACTACGCCGATTATCAATCAAGGAATTGAGGTTGATTTGCCAAATGCTGATTCTAAAGAAGTTGATTTCAGCGAGCATACGCCTGCCATTATTACTATTAATAAAGATGGCAAATATTATCTTAGTTCATTTGATATAAATGGCGAGGGCGAGTGGCTGAAGGCGGAGTCAGTTGCTGCCAGAGTGAAAGCCAGATTGGATGTCTCGCCGCAGATGAAAGTATTTGTCAGAGGCGATAAGCAAGTTGCTTACGGCGTGGTGATTGAGCTAATGGCTTTTTTGCAGAAAAATGGAGTCGGCAAAATCGGCATTATAACTGAAAGTATTAATACTAAATAACTCTAAAATCCAATCATACTAATGAATTTACCTAAAATTGCCAGCACTCACCCCATCGCTTTTTGGTTTGCAATAATCATTCATTTAGCCTTGATAGCTGGCGTGTTTTTTTCCAGTATTAGCGAGCGGGAGCCGGAAAATTCAAAACCTGAAAAGCTCGTTAAGCCATCGCCTAAAGCAATTACCATTGATTTAGAAGAGTATAACTTAGAAAAACAGCGGGTAGTTAATATTAAAAAGGAAGAAGCTTTGGAGGTAAAACGAGCAGAAAAACGGCTAAAAGTCGCAGAAGATAAGACTTACAAAGAGCAGAAAAAAATCAATAAACTTAAAGCAAAAACCAAAAAAGAAAAGCAAGCTGAGGCCTTAGCTGAAAAGGAAAGAAAATCAGCTCAGAAAAAAGCCAAAGAGGCAAAAAAGCAAGAAAAATTAGCTCAGAAAAAAGCCAAAGAGGCAGAAAAGAAGAAAAAATTAGTCCAGAAAAAAGCTCAAGAGGCTGAAAAAAAGTTTAAAAAAGAGCAAGACAAACGCGATTTGACCACAGAAATTAATACCGAAGAGGATCAGGAAAGAAAAATTGCCCAAGAGGATATTTTGAGTGAGCTAAAATCCGCTTACATCAACCAAATTGCCGCAAAAGTTAGGGATAAATGGAATTATTATAAGGGCGCAAAAGACAGCTGGAAATGTGATGTGCAGATTTTGCAAGATGCTGACGGGGCGGTTCAAAGCGTAAATGTTCAGGCTTGTAATATTGATAATAGTAAGAATGCGAAATCGTTTAAAAATTCCATTGAGCGTGCTGTGAATAAGGCTTCTCCGCTGCCTGCTGCGCCAGATAAAAGTGTTTTTGATAGCGAAATTATATTTCATTTTAAGGTTAATTAGGTATTTTAAATGATGGATTTAAGCACTATAAACGCCGAGCAGAAAAATCAGCTGACCATGCGTTTGACCAAAATAATGGAGGACTGGAAATTGACCGATGAAGAGCAGGTGAGCTTGCTGGGCTTGCCGAAATCCTTCAAAACCAGACATTTATATTTGTATCGGCGTGGCGATAAATCGTTTGATTTTAGCCAGCAATCAATTGATAAAAGTGAGATGATTTTGGGCATTCACGACTCGCTTGGGACAACTTATCCGGCGAATCAGGCGTATGGCTCAATTTGGTTAAAACGACCGGTTAAAAAATTTAAACACAAAGCGCCATTGGAGCTAATGCTCAGTGGTGATGAGGGTATGCGGCGAGTTTGGCATTTTTTAGATTGCACTCAAAGTTGGCAAGATTAAAGGTTTTTTATGAAAAATCAGTCTATTAAAATCCAAACTCAAAGTGAAATTATTAACACTTTTAGGGTGCTAAATAATGATATTCAAAGCCTCTCAAATGCGATATTAGAGCTGGCTGATGATAAAAAATTTCAACATAAACCGGTGATTTTGCAAATTGAAGATGAGAATTTTCAGGCGAATGAATTGGCAATTTTGGTTGAGATTTTGACCCAAAATGACATCGTTACTATTGGCGTTAGAACTCTCAAAACTGAGCTGATTGATTTTGCAAAATTCTCAGGTTTGGCAGTATTTTCTAAGGCTTCTATTACTAATGAAATTAAAAAAACCGATAAAAAAAGTAGTAAAAAAAGTAGTAAAAAAATTAGTAATACTAAAAATACCACTAAAAATACCTTGCCAAAATTACAAAAAACAGCGCCTAAAATTATTGCTAATAAGGTCTCTTCAGCAACCCAAATTTTGGCTGAAAATGGCGATTTAGTCTTGTTAGAAAGTGTCAAAATAAACGCCGAAGTGATAGCCGGCGGCAGCATTTTTGCCTATAAAGATTTGCACGGAAAAGTCTTTGCTGGCAGCGCTGGCGACAAAAAATCCAGCATTTTCATCCAATCATTTAACCCTCAATTAGTCTCCATCGCCGGCGTGTATAAAATTTTTATCACAGTGCCAGAAAAGCTACGCGGGCAGGCGGTTGTGGTGGATTTAAAAGACGAAAAACTACGATTTAAAATAGTATGAAAACAAGCGATTTTCTATTAGAATTGGGCTGTGAGGAGCTGCCGCCTAAATTATTAAAACAACTCTCAAAAGCCTTAACTGATAACATTCTTGCCGAGTTTGCTGAGGCGAATTTGGCTTATGAAAAAGCGCAAACTTTTGCCACTCCACGGCGCTTGGCGGTGTTGGTTTTTGGCTTACAATTACAACAAAATGAGCGTCTGATTGAGCGTAAAGGTCCGGCTATAAGTGCGTCAGAGCAAGCGATTTCGGGCTTTGCAAAATCTTGTGGAATTGCTCAAAACGACTTAAAGCAAAAGACATTTTCTGGGGCAGATTATTACTTTTTCAGCAAAAAACAAAAGGGTTTGCAAGCCCAAGATTTGTTGGAAAATATTGTTGCTAAGGCGCTTAAAAAAATTCCTATTACTCGGGCAATGCGTTGGGGCAGCTCGGATGTGAGCTTTGTGCGGCCGGTGCATTGGCTGCTGATACTGCTCGGAAAAGAGATTGTTCCGGCGGAGATAATGGGTCTAAATTCCGGCCGGATAACTTATGGATTGCGTTTTAGTTCTGAGCCAAAATTTAGTATTAATGAGGCTAAAAATTATCAAAAAATCTTAATGGAAAAGGCGCAAATTGAGGTGGATTTTGAGGCGAGAAAACAGACAATTCGCCAGCAAATTATCCAAGTGGCAAAGCAAAATAATGCTACTGCTGTGCTGGATGAAGCCTTATTAGACGAGGTTTGCGGCTTGGTTGAATATCCACTGGCGTTTTCTGGAAAGTTTGATAAACGATTTTTGAGTGTGCCGCAAGAGGCACTAATTTCGGCGATGAAATCACACCAGAAATATTTTCATTTGCTGGATAATAAGGGCAAATTATTGCCAGCTTTTATCTCGGTGGCGAACCTCAAATCCAGCGATTTATCAGTAATTATCAGCGGCAATCAGCGAGTTATCCGCCCGCGTTTGAGTGATGCGCAATTTTTCTGGGAGCAAGATAAATCAGCCACTTTGGAGTCCAGATTAGCAAAATTATCCAGCGTTTTATTTATGCAATCACTCGGCTGTATGGCTGAAAAATCCAAGCGCATAGCGGCTTTGGCGGAATATGTGGCTGGAGTAATTGGTGCAAATAAAACTCACAGCGCACGCGCCGGCTTGCTGGCAAAAACCGATTTAGTCACAGATATGGTGGGCGAATTTGCCGATTTACAAGGGGTGATGGGCGGGCATTATGCGCTAAATGATGGGGAAAATTCAGCGGTAGCAGTGGCAATTAGCGAGCATTATCAGCCCAGATTTTCAGGCGATATTTTGCCCTCAACGCCGGAGGGATTGGCGGTTGCGATTGCTGACAAAACCGATAGCATTGTCGGCATCTACGGAATCGGTCATAAGCCTACTGGCTCAAAAGATCCGTATGCCCTAAAGCGCGCTGGGCTGGGCTTATTGCGGATGATAATTGAATCAAAACTTGAATTAGATTTGTTTGATTTGATTGTTAAATCTGCGAATTTATACAATTTTAAACGGGCTGTTGTGGATGAAATTAATAATTTTATATCCGAGCGGCTGGGCGCTTATTGTCAAGAGCAGGGGATTGAGAAAATTGTGGTAAAAGCCGCTCAGAGCAAGCCTATCAGCGGTGAAAATTATGTGTATGATTTGTATTTGCGGATTCAGGCTGTGCATAATTTTGTGCAAGATGAGAACTCAAAAAGCCTGATTGAAGCTAATAAACGCATTAAAAATATCTTCAAAGATAATGCCGCTCCGAAATATAATTATTCCGTTAGTAATGGTTTTGAGATAGCAAAAAAAGCGGTAAAACCGCCGAGCAAATTTGATGAAAAACTTGCTCGTAATTTGGCAAAAGTTGATAATATGATAAATGCAAAAGCAAAAGATTATTTTTTGATTGTGCCAGAATTGTTGAAACTCAAGCCTGTTATTGATGATTTTTTTGATAATGTGATGGTAATTGACGATGATTTGGCGGTTAGAAAATTCAGGCTGGCTTTGCTTGATAAGCTCAGATTGCTGTTTTTAGCGGTGGCAGATTTTTCTTATTTATCAAAATAATTATGCAAGAATTATTGGATTTTTTGCTGCAATATCAGCAATTTTTTGTTATTTTAGGGCTGCTGTCTTCCGCACTTTTTATCGGCACTTTGCTACTTACCCCTTATTTATTAGGGTTAATTCCAGTTAATTATTTTGTTGTTAAAACGCAGAAAAATAGTTATAACTTTTGGATTTTAGGGCTGAAAAATATCTTAGGATTACTGCTAATTTTGGCAGGAATAATTATGCTAATCACGCCCGGGCAAGGGATTATTTCAATTTTAGTGGGTTTATTTTTGATGGATTTTCCCGGCAAACGCAATTTGGAAATCAAACTAATTGGGCATAATGGAACTTTTAAAACCGTAAATTGGCTCAGAAATAAAGCCGGAAAACCGCCATTTATACGATGAAAATGTATGGCATCAAAAATTGTGATAGCGTTAAAAAAGCGCAAAAATTCCTAACGGCTAATGGTCTGGAATTTGAATTTATTGATTTTCGGAAAGTAGCACTTGATGAGCAAACTTTGCAAAATTTTGCTGCCGCTGTCGGCTGGGAAGCCTTGATAAATAAGCGTTCTACCACTTATAGAAATTTGACTGCTGCTGAGAAAAAGCGTATAAATTTTGCATTAGTATTAAAAAATCCAACCCTAATAAAACGCCCGATTTTGGTCAGAGGCGGAGAAATTAGAGTTGGATTTAGTGAAAAATTATATGCAGATTTAGGCTAATTATTTGTCTTGTTTTTCCATTTCTTCACGAACTTTTTTCATATCAAGCCCTTTGGCTTTTTCTAATACTGTCTCTAAATCCGCTGCTGCCATTGCTCCCGGCTGAGAAAAAATAGCAATTTGTTCGCGGAAAATCATCAAAGTTGGAATGGAACGAATTTGAAATTTAGCGCCTAATTCTTGCTCTGCTTCAGTGTCAATTTTGGCAAAAATAACGCCTTTTACTTTTTCGCTAATTTCCTCATAAGTTGGTGCAAATTGCTTACAAGGCCCACACCACGGCGCCCAAAAATCTAAAATAACAATATCATTTTCATTAATTGTTGCATCAAAATTGTTTTTTGTAAGCTCTAAAACTGCCATTATTTTTCCTCAATTTATTAGTAAAGTTTGAAAGTATATCATAAAATACTGATATACCTTGTTGAAATTGATTAAGTGATAAAATTTTTATATGAATATTTTAGGAATAGACCCCGGCTCCAGAATCACCGGTTTCGGCCTGATTGCTGCCGATAAGCTGAAATTCAATTATATTGCCAGCGGCTGCATTCGCACAAAAGGCGAGCTGCCTGAGCGAATTACTACGATTTTTGTGGAAATTGAGCAAATTATCAAGCAATATCAGCCAGCCGTGGTGGTAATTGAGCGGGCTTTTATGCGTCCTGATAGGCCTAATCCTGATGCGGCGATTAAGCTCGGGCATGCTCGGGGGGCAATTATTTCTGCTGCCGGCGTGAATAAAATTGAGATGGCAGAATATAGTCCAAATCAGATTAAAAAAGCGGTGGTCGGCAGGGGGCATGCGGCAAAAGAGCAAGTTTCATTTATGGTGCAAGAGGTTTTAAAACTCAGCCAAGCGCCACAAGCAGATGCCGCAGATGCTTTAGCAGCAGCACTTTGCCACGCTTATCATATTTTGTGAATTTGCATTATAATTAGCCACTTATGGAAAAAATACATAAAACTGCAAATCGCTTGGAAACTCGTTTATTATTTTCAGGCGTATATGTTGCTATGGCAGTGCTTGGAGCGGCTATGGGCTATCTTTTTAATGCAATTAGCAACAATGCAATTTTGTTGGAAACGGTGCTTCAATCCTTGCCAAAATAAAGACGAATATCGCCAAAATTTGGCATAGTTGAAATCACCTGTTTGAGTCTTTGCAAAATATTTTTATGGGTGTTTTCGGCGGACAAACAACTCAGCGGCAAAAAGAAATCCGTATGAATTTTGCCATCCAAATAATGCAGCTGAATGCGCTGAATTTCGCCATCACATTTGTTATCAGATAAGGCTTTATTGAGCATTCCAAGTGCCTCGGCGCGCTCCGGCAGATTCTCATACGGGGCGCTAATTTCATCGTCCTCCGGGTCAATATGAACAGTCACATCAAGCAAATCCTCCAAGCATTTTTTCGCCACCCGCTCGACACTCACGCTAATAATATGCCCCTCGCTGACGCTCAAAAACGGGTCAACTTGCACATGCACATCGCACGAAATCAGATGCCCAATCTTGCGAGTGCGCAGCGAATGCACGCTATTTACCCCGCTAATTTGCCCGATGGAATGCTTTAATAATGCCACTTCCTTTGCGTCAATAGAAGTATCTACCAGCTCTTTTGTGGCGTTAGCGCCGAGCTTCCAAGCGATGTAGCCGACCATCAAACCGACCAGAATAGCGGCGATTCCGTCCAAATATGGGTAGCCGTTGAGACTGCCCAAAATCCCCACAAACACCACAATTGAGGACAAAGCATCCGAGCGGTGATGCCAAGCATTTGCCCGCAACATAGCGGATTTATAGGTTTTGGCAATTTTGAGTGTGTACCAATACAGAGCCTCTTTTGACAAAATTGACAACGCCGCAACCCCAAGCAGTAAAGGGGCATAAGCCAAATTAG